>CAYHWH010000030.1:0-6242 GCA_964360325.1 uncultured Candidatus Saccharibacteria bacterium
ACTTGCATGCCTTATCCACGCCGCCAGCGTTCACCCTGAGCTAGGATCAAACTCTAATTATAATTGCATAGCAATTTTTGAGAAAGATGAACGGAACAAAAGAAAAAAGGTATCTTCGGTTCCTTGCACTCCTAACCCAGGATATCAACCTGGAATTACTTTATATATTGTGACTTGCACCGTGCGCCCGGCTTGTACCAAGGGCACACACGGTGTTTACAATTTATTCTTATTCTTTTTTCAAGGGTCGTTTCCCCTACTGCTCAAGCGAACCCATTCATCGCCGAGGAAACCTTTCGGCTCCTCAGGATGAACAAAAAACCGCTGTTGCGGTAGGTCGGGACAGTATAGAGGAATCGAAACAGACGGTCAAGGCCGCTCCGCACGCCTCTGCGGTTGCCGAAACGCCCCGCTGTTGTTAGAGTTATGGGGATTTTTATCATGCCCGACGCAAAAGAAACAATCGTCATTTCCGTCGGCGGCTCCCTCATTGTTCCCGAGGAAATCGACACTCTTTTCCTCAAGACTCTCAAGACTCTCATTGAAAAACATATCGGCAGGGGCGAGCGTTTTGTCATCATCGCCGGAGGCGGACGCACCGCCCGCAAATATCAAAATGCCGCGAACGCCGTTTCCGGACTTGTCCGTGAAGATGTGGACTGGCTCGGCATCCACGCGACGCGCCTCAACGCCCACCTCCTGCGGGCGATTTTTTATAAACACGCGCATCCGGTCATTATCAAAGACCCGACGCGCAAAATCACCGCGCAAAATAAAGTGTTCATCGCGGCGGGGTGGAAACCGGGCTGGAGCACCGACTACGACGCCGTTCTTATTGCAAAAAATTTGGGCGCAAAAAAAGTCATCAACCTTTCCAACATTGACTACGTCTACACCGCCGACCCGCGGAAAGACAAAAAAGCGACCCCGATAAAAGAAATTTCGTGGAAAGATTTCCGCGCGATGATCCCGAAAGAGTGGGATCCCGGCCTCTCCGCTCCGTTTGATCCCGTCGCATCGAAAAAAGCCGAGAGCTTGGGGCTCGAAGTCGCTATTTTAAACGGCAAAAAATTGGGCGAGCTTGAGAAGTATCTTGCCGGCAAAAAATTCGTCGGCACCATTATTCGGTGAGAGAGCTCTCCACCTCTTCCAGAGCATTCTTGAAGCGCTCGAAGACGGCTTTGCAATACGGATTGTAGCGGTACACATCTTTAAATAATTCGGTGTTTTCGCGAACGCTCTCCACCGCGTCCATTAGAAAACCGAAAGAAATCGTATCAATATCCGTCCGCACGAAGTTTCCTTTTGTGGCCGTTTGTGCCACCAGGTGCGTAAGAAAAAGCGTCTCCGCCATGCTTTTATCGTGGTTCTCGGCGCTCATTTCGATCACATTCAGTTTGAGCGCGCGCAAGAAAGACAGCGCCTTCCGAAAATCCTCTGCGGACAGATTGCCGTCAGATACAACAAGCCGAAGCCCGTCGAGGTGCCCTTCCGTTTTTGCAAAACTATAGGGGCCAAACATGGGATGCGTGGCGACAAAGCGCACACCCGCGCCGCGCAGTACGGCAACCGGCATCACTTTCACACTGCACACGTCGACAATGACCGTTGCGGCCGCCACATGCAGTTTTGCGCGGGCGATTGTTTCCTCAAATTTCGAAATCGGCACGCACGGAATGAGCACGTCCGCCTTGCACACGTCTTCAAATGGAGCAAACGTTGCGCCGTCCGGTGCAAAGCGCGAGGAAGAAACCATGACCCGTGCGTCCGGAACGTACCGTTTCGCCATGCGGCAGAGAAATTCTCCGAAATCCCCGTAGCCGATAATGCCGATGGTCATGCCTTCCGGGAAAATTTCTCCCACGCCACCAAAAGCGGCGACGCGAGGAGAATGGAGGAGTACGTTCCGGCGACCATGCCGACCGTAAGCATCAGAGCGAAGTTTTTCGTCGTTTCCGGACCGAAGAAGTACAGTGCGAGGAGAACAAAAATGACCGTGAGCGACGTGTTGATGGAGCGCACGACGGTCTGGCTCAAGCTCTTCCCCACCGTCTCTTCGAACGACTCACGAGACGCATTTTCCCGATTGTGGCGGAGATTTTCGCGGACGCGGTCAAACACGACGATAGTATCGTTGATGGAAATACCGAGGATGGCGAGAAGCGCGACAACGAAGAGCGAGTCGATTTCCGCTCCGCGGATGGCCCCGAGGTACGCGAAAACGCCGGTCGGAATGAGAACGTCATGCACGAGCGTCACGACGGCGATGGTGGCGTACTTCCAGGAAGCGACAGGCTCCGAGACGTGGCGGAAGGCGAGGGTGATGAAAAGAAGAAGCGCGAGCACGATCACGGTGAACGAAACGAGCGCCTTGTTTGCAAGTTCGCTCCCGATGGAAGGCCCGATCGCGGTGTAGCTCTCCTCCTTCATCGGAACGCTTCCGCCCAAAGAAAGAGCGTTTTCGAGCGCCATTTTTTCGTCATTGGTTATGTCGCGCGCGCGCACGAAGTAACTGTTTTCCCCGGAAGGCTGGATGCGCACTTCTCCGAGCGCGAGCTCCCGAACCCGCTCCTCAACGGCCGGAAGCGTTGGGCGTTCTCCGTACGAAACGGAGAGAAGCGACCCGCCTTTGAAATCGATGCCGAGCGTGAGTCCGAACAGCGCAATGGAAACGATAGCCGCAAGCGAAACGAGGCCGATGGCGAAGAAGAAGTATATTCTGTGTCGTATGATGAACATGGTGATTTTATTTCACGCCGCTGCCAAGAAGGAATCGCCCGAACGCCCCGCGATTCCGTCTTGAAAGCGCGAAGAGAAACGTGCGGGATACGGTGATCGCGGAAAAGAGCGAGACGAACGTGCCGATGCCGAACACGAGCGCGAACCCTTTGACGAGCGAGGTTCCGAACCAGAACAGGATTACCGCGGAAATGATGTGGGCGATGTTCGCGTCGCGAATGGAAGTCCACGCGCGGGAGAAGCCGCGGTGAAACGCATCGTCGATTTCTTTTCCCGAACGAAACTCCTCTTTGAAACGCTCGAAGATGAGGATGTTCGCGTCAACCGCGAGGCCAATGGAGAGTATGAAACCGGCGATTCCCGCGGCGGTGAGCACGACCGGAATGAGCTTGAAAAGGGCGAGCATCAAGGCGACGTACACGCCGAGCGCGACGACCGCCACCAGCCCGGGCAAGCGGTACCACAGCAGCATAAAGAGCGCGACCGCAAAAAGCCCGAGAAGGCCAGCAAAAACTCCCGCGCGAAGCGCCTCTTCCCCGAGCGTCGCGCCGATGCTCTGTGTTGAAACCAAAGAAATGGGGACGGGGAGCGCGCCGAAGCTCAAGTTCCTCGCGAGCATTTTCGCGCTCTCGGGCGTCATATTTCCGCTGATGACGGCCTTCCCGCCGCTGATTTCCTGCTGAATGACCGGCGCCTCTATGAGCGTTCCGTCGAGAAAGATGGCAAGCTGGCGTCCGACGTTCTCTTTCGTAATTTTCTCGAAAAGATCGGCTCCTTCGCCGTTGAACGTAAGCGCCACGTACGGAGTGTTGCCGAAACCGCCGGAGAGGGCGGTGTTGTTAAATTCAAGCTGGGCGGTTTCCAGATACCGGCCGGAGAGTCCGGTGGCAAGAAACGCATTCGGATTGAGCTTCCCGTCGGGAAGCGTGAGAGCGTTTTCGGAACCGGGCTTCACGAGCCAGAATTCCAAAAGAGGCGTTTCCCCGATGAGCCGTATCGCCTTGTTCACGTCGGAAATTCCGGGGAGCTCCACAATAAGGCGATCTTCATGCTCGGCGGCGAACACGCTGCTTTGTTCAATTTGAACCAACGGCTCCGAAACACCGAAAAGATTCACCCTGCGCTCGATCACCGCGCGGAGAGCCGACATCGCGTCGGCGACATCGGACGGCGGAAGCGAGCTTGTGTCGGCGCTGTACACCAGGTGAACTCCCCCGCTGATATCAAGACCGTACTTAAACGCGAAACGCGAATCGGAACGGACTTGAGTCGTATATACAAAATAGCCGATCGAAAGACCGACCACGAGCATGAGGAGCGCCGCGACTCTTATTTTCCACATACAGATACCAGTATAGCCATATCAAGCGATACTTGTAAACGAGGGGGTGCGGCGGGGACTTTCTCGGAATCAAACGCTTGTCCGTATATGAAAACTGGATTCGGTAGCGGGAAGCCGTGGCCGCCGCATCCGAGCATCCTCTTCCTCACTATATCAAACCCTTCGACTTCGCTCAGGGTAAAAGCAAAGACCCCCTGACTCTTGTGCGAATTTCTTCGCAAAGTGTCAGAGGGTCAAAGGGTCTCAGGCTCAAAGCCGAAGCTAAGGGTCTGAGGTCGAAAGAATCATCCAGACAGGACCCGGTGGCCGCCGTCCCACCTGCACGGGTCCTCGACCGAGAGGGCCCCGACGTTCCAGCCGCCGCGGCCGGCGAACCAGCGGGCGCGCACGGCCCAGAGGATGCCTTCATCATCGCGGATATAGGCGATGTTCGCCCAGCCGTCGGTGAGCAACGGCCCGGACTCGCCCTTCCCCTGCTTCGACAGCAAGGAGAAGAACTGGCCCAGCGTGATCTCGCACTTGTCGGCGAGTTCCGTGATGATCGGGACGTCTAGGGACGACTCGGTCAGTTTGTGAACCTTGATCTCGACAGCTTCCGAAGCGCCTTCTTTCTTGCAGCCGAAGTGCTCCTTGAAGTTGTCGCCGAGATAGTAGATCCGCGTGGCCGCCTTCTCGGTGCCGACCTTGAAGTGGTCGGCGGCCTCGAAGCTCTCGATGGCGGCGACCGACGCGGTCGTCACGAGCTCGAGGAGTTTCTTGACCTGAGCGACTGCGCCATTGAGGCGACCCTCGATCGCATCCTGCAGATGCGCCTTGAGGGCCTCCGGGCTGAACGGGTAACCGTTCGGCTGGCGGAGCTGGCGGCCAATCTCGAGGAGCTGGACGTTGATGGATTCGTGTAAACCGCCTGCGACCCGTGGGGCCATGACGATGTCTCCTTGGTCGCTCGGCTATACCGGAATGGTTCTGCCGCAGCGGAAAGAGCCCGTAAAGACACTTTCCGCTGCGGCAAACGCTGATTCCCTATTCAAAGAACTCGACATATTGTACTACTCCTCCTATTTTCTGTCAAGTCTCGGCAAACCCGTCACACACCAAAAGGGGGTTCAGGAGTTTCTCCTCAACGCCAAAAGATTCTTGAACAGCATCGCAATGGCAAGCGGACCGATGCCGCCGGGCACCGGGGTGAAAAGCGACGCTTTCTCCGCACACGAGGGAGAGGCGTCGCCGGCGAGCTTGCCTCCGGCCTCGCTCGTGCCAGCGTCAAGAATAACGACCCCTTCCCGCACCATGTCCGGCGTGAGGAGTCCCGGTTCTCCCGCGCCGAGCACGATAATATCGGCATCAAGCGTGAGCGCTTTGATATCCGCGGTATCTCTGCCCGCAACGGAAACATCCGCGCCGCGGTTCCGGAGCAAAATGGCCGCGGGCGCTCCCACCAGCTTTCCGGAACCGACAACCACCCCTTTTTTCCCCGCGAGCGATACGCGGTACATGTCTAAAATAATGGCGAGAGCGCCCGCGACCGGCGGCAGAATCTTTTCGTCGCCGGAGAGAAAAGCCCTTTGCGCCCCCGGCGACAGCGCGTCGAGGTCTTTTCCGCTCGGTATGGCGGCGCACACCGCTTCGGCATCGATATGTTTTGCGAGGGGTAGCTGCACGATGACGCCGTCGGCGGCGCTTTCCCGAACCAGTTTTTCGAACGCTTCCGTCGTCGTACCGGGCGGAATACGCACCTCCCGGACGAGAACTCCGAGCTCGCCGGCGATTTTTTTCTTTATGCCGATGAATTTATTCGTCACCAAATCATCGCCCGTGACGAAAAGATCAATCGAAAGAGGGGGCAGAGAGGCAATTTCCTTCCGCATCCGAGCGTACATTTCCCCGGCGATTTTTTTCCCGTCAACAATCATGCCTCTTTACCTGAATTCCTTTGGTAGGGACGCGCCGTATCGACCTTCTCTTTTCACAAAAGCGTCTTTCGATTTCCATCTATACGTGTAGCCGTATTTTTTCGTAAGCAACGTTCCATCAACCACGATAGGGTACGAGTACCCTTTCCAGCTTCCGATGGCCGTGGGAATGTGGCCACGGGTAATATGCCAAAAGAAAAAAAATGCGGGCGCGAACAAACCAGGGAGAAACGGGGGGCCAAGACTAC
>CAYHWH010000031.1:0-5849 GCA_964360325.1 uncultured Candidatus Saccharibacteria bacterium
CGTTCTCGTCAAGAAAATCGCAGCCGGCGGCAAGCGAACTTGTCGCAACATTCGTGTTTTGAGGAGTTTCCGCGCCGCACCAGAGCGCATAGAGCTTGCGTTCTTCGACCGCAAGACGAAGTGTGTGGAAATCCTCAATGGATAAATCCGCCCGCTTCAGACGGGGAAACCGGACAAGGAGCGCCGCCTCAATACTTCGCCCGGGGTAGAGAAAAATATTCTTTTTGGAAAAAAAACCGAGGTGGTTTCCGGAAAGACCTTCATTGACCGATTTCACAAGAGCCTCGGATGAAACCGCGGAAGCGCCGACAACCTCGACTTTTGAAACGGCAAGAGCGGACCAGTGCGTGAGATACGCCGCTCCGGTGACTAAAAGTACAATGAAAACAGGAACGGAAATGAAAAGAAAAATGCGCAGCCGCCTGCGGCGCTCTTTCAATTTTGACGGCAAACCGCTTTTACGCGCCATAGAAAAAACGGCTAGGCGCCGATACTGTCTTTGCCCATATACGGACGGAGAACTTCGGGAATTGAGATTGTGCCGTCCTCCCGTTGGTTGTTCTCAACGACGGAAATGAGAATGCGGGGGGTCGCGAGCGCCGTGTTGTTGAGAGAGTGGGCGAATTTCATTTTTCCTTCGTCGCGATAGCGGATGTTCAGACGCCTCGTTTGGAAATCATGAAAATACGAAGACGAATGCGTTTCGCGATACTTTCTCTCCGAGGGAACCCACGACTCAATATCGTATTTTTTCACCTGGCCGAGGCCGAGGTCTCCGCCGCAGTTTACAACGACACGGTACGGGATGTTGAGCTCTTGCAGAAGTTTCTCTGCGTTGCCGGTAAGCGCTTCATGATGCTTGACGGACTCCTCGTGGCTCGCTTCGCAGAGCACAACCTGCTCAAATTTAAAAAACTCGTGCACGCGCATAATACCTTTTGTATCTTTCCCGTGGCTTCCCGCTTCCCTTCGGAAGCATGGAGAGAACGCAAAAAATTTCAAAGGCAGCTCTTTTTTTTCAAGCACCTCATCCATGTAGTACCCCATGGCGGCAACCTCCGCGGTTCCCGCAAGGTATTCGCCGTCTTGCGTTTTGTATAAATCTTCCTCGCTCTGCGGCACGTAACCGGTTCCGAGGAAAGATTCCCGCTTTACCAAAGAAGGCGCCATAAGAGGCGTGAACTCGCCGGATTTTGAAAACCGGTCAAACACAAACTGCCAGAGAGCAAAATTCAACCGCACACCGTCGCCCTTCAGAAAATATCCGCGGAACCCTGCGACTTTCGTTCCGCGCTCAAGGTCCAGCATTCCCAGATTCTGCATGAGCTCAACGTGGCTCTTTGGTTCGAAATTGAATTTTGGTTTCTCTCCCCATACCCGTATTTCCTTATTATCCGCGTCATTTCCTCCGTCCGGAACGGACATATCTGGAATGTTCGGAACCTGCACCATGAGAGCCTGCCACTCCCGCGTCACTTCCCGCAATTCGTTTTCCTGTTTCTGAAGCGCCTCTTTCAGGAGTTTCATCTCCTTCAAAAGTTCCTCGCGTTTCAAAGAATCGGCTTTCGGCATTTCTTCGCTCACTTTATTCTGTCTGCTTCGCGCCATTTCCACAACGGCAACAAGTTCTCTCCGCTTATCGTCAATAGCAACGAGCGCGTCCATATCGACCACAATGTGTTTCTTTTGGGCGCCGCTTTTTATGAGTTCAAGATTTTCGCGGATGAATTTTATATCCAGCATGGCAATTGTGTGCTTCAATACTACTATGTCCTTTCCCATGCGACAACTCGCGCCCGAAGAATTTCCGCCGCTTCTTTCCGAAATTCCAGAACCGCCCGAAAAACTCTACCTGGCCGGAGAACTTCCGCCCAAAGGATACAAACTCCTCTGCGTCGTCGGCTCGCGCAAATATACTTCATACGGAAAGGAAGCGTGTGAAAAGCTTATTGCCGGACTTGCGGGCAACTCCATAGCGATAATCTCGGGCCTTGCGTTCGGCATTGACGCGATCGCCCACCGGGCGGCGCTTCGGGCAAAACTTCCGACGCTTGCCGTACCCGGCTCCGGTCTTGATGAAAAAGTGCTCTACCCCTCCGCGCACCGGACGCTTGCCAAAGAAATTCTCAAAGCGGGCGGGGGACTTCTCTCGGAATTTGAGCCGGATTTCAGGGCGACACCGTATAGCTTCCCGCAGAGAAACCGCATCATGGCGGGAATGTCGCACGCGACCCTCGTGGTGGAAGCGGGAGAGCAGTCCGGAACACTCATCACGGCGCGGCTTACCGGAGAATACAACCGCGACCTGTTCGTCGTACCCGGCTCCATTTTTTCCCCGAACTCGTACGGGCCGCACTTGTTTTTACGCCTCGGCGCGACGCCGATACGGAGTTCCGCCGACATTCTTGACGCGCTCGGATTCGCTCCGGTTGAAAAAATGGCGCGAAAAATTCCCGAAAATCTTTCGCTGCAGGAAACCCGCGTGCTTGAAGCGTTGTTGGAGCCACTCTCGCGCGACGCGCTCATTGAAACGCTCGCGCTCTCCGCCCGGGAGGCGAATGTACTCCTCGCAACCATGGAACTGAAAGGACTCATCAACGAAAAAGGGGGACTTCTCAAAAGCGATTTTTCTCTGCCCTCCGTTTGACAGACGTTTTGGAATCAAGTACTAGTGTACAGCTATGAAACTACTGATCGTCGAATCGCCGGCAAAAGCGAAAACAATTTCAAAGTACGTCGGCGACGAGTACGAGGTGCGCGCCTCCGTCGGACATGTCCGCGACTTGCCGAAAAACAATAAAAAGGCGATTGATATTCCCGCGGGCTTCATTCCCCACTACGAAATATCGAAAGGGAAAGAGCACATCGTTGAGGAACTGCGGGAGCTCAGCGAGGGCGCACAGCAGATATTTCTCGCAACCGACCCGGACCGCGAAGGAGAAGCCATCGCATGGCACCTTTTTGAGGCGCTCGACCTCGACCCGAAAAAGACAAAGCGCGTCGCCTTTCATGAAATAACGAAAGATGCCGTCGAAGAAGCGATTGCGCACCCGCGGGATATTGATGAGCACCTGAGGCGGGCGCAGGAGGCGCGGCGGGTTCTCGACCGGCTCGTGGGCTATGACCTTTCGGGTCTGATTTGGAAAAAGGTTCGCTACGGACTTTCCGCCGGCCGCGTGCAGTCGCCGGCTCTGCGCATTCTTATGGAGCGCGAGCGCGAAATCCGCGCTTTCAAGTCCGAAGATTTTTGGGTTCTTAGCGGTGTCTTCTCCACCGCCTCAAAAGAAAATCTGACGCTTGTATGCACGGAAGAGCCGCGGGATGAAAAAGAAGTGGAGCGGATACTCGCGGCGGGAAAGGCGGGAACATGGAACGTGGCGGACGTGAAGGAGAGCGATATGAAACGCGCGGCGCGCGCCCCGTTTACCACGTCTACCCTCCAGCAGGTGGCGAGCACGCGCCTTGGCTTCTCGCCATCGCGCACCATGGGCGTCGCCCAGAAACTCTACGAAGCGGGACACATTACCTATATGCGTACTGACAGCACAACCATAAGTTCCGCGGCCCAAGCGCAGCTCATCGCGGTGGTTTCGAAAAAATACGGAGAGAAGTACGTCGAGGCGCGCGTCTACAAAACAAAATCAAAAAACGCACAGGAGGCGCACGAGGCGATACGCCCGACGAACGCGGGGGCGGAGAGCACCGGAGCAAACGAGGAACAGAAAAAACTGTACCGGCTCATCTGGCAGAGAGCTGTCGCAAGCCAGATGAAAGATGCCCAGCTCCTGAAGACACGCATCACCGCAAACATTCAAAACATAAACAAGAAGCACAGCATTCCTGATTTTGCCGTAATCGGCTCCCGCCTCGTGTTTGACGGATGGCTCCGCGCCGACCAAGATGCCCGCGGCGAGGACGTGGAAGTTCCAAAAGTGACGGCGGGGGCTCCCCTTTCCCTCGTCGGCCTCTCCGCCGAGGGCAAGCAAACCCAGCCGCCCGGCCGCTACAGCGAAGCGGGTCTCGTCAAAGAGCTTGAGAAACGCGGCATCGGCCGTCCGTCAACCTACGCCAGCATCATGAAAACGCTCGCCGACCGCGGCTACGTGGACAAAATCGGCAAGACGCTTGTGCCGACGGCAACCGGCGATGTGGTGAGCACGTTCCTGGAACAAAATTTCGAAAACTACATCAGCGATACGTTCACCGCGGAGATGGAGGACAAACTCGATGATATCGCCGCGGGAAAGCGCGAATATGAAAAAACACTGAAAGATTTTTACGGACCTTTCGCAAAAGATGTCGCTTCAAAAGAAAAAATAGAAAAACTTACCAACCTCGGCGATGCGCCGAAAGAATTCAAGTGTCCGAAGTGCGGAGGTCCGATGATTATCAAGCTCGGCCGTAGCGGAAAATTCATGAGCTGCGCGCGCTTTCCCGAGTGCGTCGGCGCCCGCACGGAATCCGGCGAAGAACTCGCTGGTCCGAAAGAGACAGGCGAGGCCTGTCCGAAATGCAAGGACGGCAAGCTGGTGGAGCGCGATGGGAAGTTCGGACGGTTTGTCGCCTGCAGCAACTATCCGAAATGCAAGTACGTAAAAAAGAGCGCAGAAGAGGAGGCACGTGCGAAAACCGGCGTGCAGTGTCCCGTCTGCAAAAAAGGAGAAATGGTGGAGCGGCGCGGCAGGTTCGGCATATTCTACAGCTGTTCAAATTATCCTGACTGCAAGAACGCCATAAAAGCAAAGCCGACCGGGAAGCTCTGTCCCTTGTGCGGAGCGCTCATGATGGAGGGCACAAAAACAATACCGGAAAGATGCAGTAACAAAACGTGCCCCAACCATAACCCGCACAAACTCGTAAAGTAAGCTAAAAAGCACGCAACCTTCGTTGCGTGCGATGATAGTTTTTTGTGAGGCGGAGCGATGTTTTGCCAGAAGGCAAAACTGCGAGCCGGGGTCGCGAGCGATTTCGTTGAACGAAACGAACTCGACTTGTGACCGAAGACCATCCACGAAAGATGCAGCAGCAAAGCTTGCCGAAACCACAGACCGGACAAAAAATAGTATACTGGGAGCATGTTCGAGGAGAGAGAAATTACAGACCTGATGCGCTCGCCCTCCAAAGAGGATATCGCCCTCGTTGCCAAGGCATATGCCTTCGGAAAAGAGGCCCACAAAGACCACAAACGCTTCTCTGGAGAACCCTACTTCGTGCATCTTTTTGAGACCGCGAAAGAGCTCGCGCGGCTGGGCATGGGAGCGCGAACCATTGCCGCGGGGCTCCTTCATGATTCTATTGAGGATGCCGCGATCGCTCCGGAGATAATCGAAAAAGAGTTCGGCAAAGATGTGCTTTTCCTTGTGGAGGGAGTGACCAAACTCGGACATTTGAAATACCGCGGCGTCGAGCGGCACCGGGAAAGTTTGCGCAAACTTTTCGTCGCCACCTCGCAGGACATCCGCGTCCTCATCATCAAGCTGATGGACCGGCTCCACAACATGCGCACGCTCCAGTTCGTTCCTGAACGCAAACGAAAGCGCATCGCCGAAGAAACAATTGAGGTGTTCGCCCCTCTCGCCCACCGGCTCGGGATGGGGCTCGTGCGCCGCGAGCTCGAAGACCTCGCCTTCCCCTACGTCAATCCGAATGAACACAAAAAAACACAGGAGCTCCTCAAACAAAAAAGCAGAGAGCTTCTCGTCGACCTTGAAAGCCTCAACAAGTCGCTGAAACGGGAACTCGGGAAAGCGGGCATGACGGGCTTTCGGAGCGATTTTCGCGTCAAAGGACTCTACAGCCTCTTCCGAAAACTTGCGCGTAAAGAAGGAGACATCGAAAAAGTATACGAC
>CAYHWH010000031.1:5859-6143 GCA_964360325.1 uncultured Candidatus Saccharibacteria bacterium
GACGTCTCGGCGCTCCGCGTCATCGTGAAGAACGTCGCCGACTGCTACCAAGTGCTCGGTATTATTCACGCCCACTGGCGGCCGCTTCCCGGAAAAATAAAAGACTACATCGCTTTTCCGAAACCAAACGGTTATCAGTCGCTCCATACGACCGTTTTCACGGGAAAAGGAAGTATTGTTGAAATACAAATTCGCACGGAACAAATGCATCGCGAAGCGGAGTACGGCATCGCCTCCCACGCGCTTTATAAGGAAGGTGTCGACGGAAAACGCTCGCCGCAGGG
>CAYHWH010000032.1:0-3420 GCA_964360325.1 uncultured Candidatus Saccharibacteria bacterium
AGAGTTTTCAATAGCTTCTCCGTTCAATCTAGTACTAGAAATGGCTGATTGTCCTAACTGGCTCCGCGGGTAGGACTCGAACCTACAACCACCTCGTTAACAGCGAGATGCTCTACCATTGAGCTACCGCGGAATGTGTTTATTCCATTAGTAACCATTGCCAGCCCGAGGCTGGTCCCTGCCCGCCGGCAGGCGCGGCGCCTTTGGCGGAAGCTACAGCGGAATACGGCCTATTGTAGCGGACGGAGAGAGAATTGCAATTGGTGCTATACTTTATTCGATATGAGGACCGCGTACCTGTTTCTCGGGCTCCTGTTTCTTCTGCTTTTCGTCGGTGCCGCCGTCCTTTTTGACAAAAGCAATAAACCGCAACAAGCCATGACAACATTCTCGCTCACCAGCGCCGCGTTTGAAAACAACGGACTCATTCCGTCCAAGTTCACGTGCGACGGCGACAACATGAACCCGGAGCTTTCAATTTCCGGCGTTCCGGCGGACGCGAAATCGCTCGCACTCATCATGGACGATCCGGACATTCCGGAAGAAATCACGCGGAGCATGGGAATCAAGGTATTTGATCACTGGGTGCTTTACAATATTTCTCCGGAGACATCGGTAATCGGAGAGGGAAGCGCCGCGGGCGCGCAGGGGCTCAACACGAGAGGCAAAGCCAGCTACACCGGCCCCTGTCCGCCCACGCAGTACGAACCGAAAGAGCATCGTTACATTTTCAAACTCTACGCGCTTTCAAACACGCTCAATTTCATCAAAGCGCCGACGAAGAAGGAATTGGAGCAGGCGATGGAAGGGAGCATCATCGGTACGGCGGAACTCGTCGGCCGGTACCGGCGTCTTTAAAAAACCGTCCGTGAAAAGAATGAAAAAAAAGAAGGCGGTGCCAAACAAAGGCGCCGCCTGTTTCCACCCGGAGAACGGAGGTTACGGATTTTTTCCGGATGTCGTTCTCCAGGGGGAAATGCCCAGTTCCACCATCCTCATGCCGACGTCGACCAGGGCTTCCATCGCGAGGTTCAGGAATTTTTTTCTCCGCGCCTCGTCGTCCATGTCGCCGTATGCGTCGATGAATTCAAGGGCGAAGCGGAACTGTTCTTCCCGCACGAGGACGATGCGGTGCCCCTGTATCGCCGACAGGAGCATCTCCGTGTCCGGCAGGTTCAGCTCCCTGGTCACGGACTCGAGGGTCTGCGCCGAAACTTCGGGAGTGCCTTTTAGTAGCGGAGGCGTTTTGATGTAGACGAGACCGAACGGCTCGACGTCGAGCCGGTGCAGTTCGGCGCGGTCGTTCGTGTTGTCGAGACGTGCCGAAAGGGCGGCGCGCACCTCATAGCTCAACACGCCGAGTTTCGACCGTTCCCATTTGCCGGTGTCGGTCACGGGGAGGCCGCCTTCTTCAAGAAATTTCGCGGTTCCTCCCGAGGCGTACAAGCGCCAACCCCTTAAATTGAGAACTTGGGCGAACCGCAGAAGCGGCGGTCCTTTTTGATAGGCCGAGAAGAGAGCTGTTTTCGGGAAATACATCGTTATGCACTCCTTCCTATCTGTAGTGTGCGGGGAATTAAGGCTGGAACAAAGTCCTGGGCCGATAGTAAGGCATTTTCGGGAAAAATGAAAGGCACCGTGCTATAATCGGGAATCGGGAAAATTTTTACCAGATTCATTCACGGTGACATGCTGAAGCTTTACATGAAACGGCGGTGTCCGCACTGCCGGAAAGTCGTCGATGAAAACCACGACAGTATCGGCGCGGACCTCAACCTTCTCTACATCGAACACGAGGAGAACCTTCGCGACCTCATGGCGGCGGGAGGGAAGCGGCAGACGCCGTTCCTCGTTGACGAAGAGCGCCAGGTGACGATGTACGAATCCGACGACATTATCGAATACCTGGCCGACACGTACGGGGGCTAGGACTTCGCCATGTATATTCATCTGCGGGTCATTCCGGAATCAAAACAGCCGCGCGTTGAGACGAGAGGCAAGGATTCTTTTCTGGTCTACGTTCGGGAAAAAGCCGAACGCAACATGGCGAACAAAAGCGCGCTTTCGGCCATGGCGGCGCATCTGAAACTCCCGCTGCGGAACGTGCGCCTGGTGAGCGGACACAGGCAGCCGAGCAAAATTATTAGCGTTGAAAACTAAAAAGGAAACGTATGCCCATCCCCTACAATTTAAAAACCACGAACGCCGAGGTTCCTCCGTCGCTCACGGCGTATCTGGAGGAAAAGCTCGCGTCCCTTGAACATTTTTTCAACGCAAATGACCCGAGTCTTCTGTGCAGTGTGGAGCTTGGAAAAACGACGGAGCACCACCACACAGGACGAGTATATCGGGCCGAGATAAATCTGCACGTCTCCGGAAAAAAATTCCGTGCAACGGCCATTGAAGAATCGCTTGAAGCGGCCATTGATTCGGTCAAAGAGGAACTCAAAAAAGAATTGCGCCGCGCGAAAGACCGCGAGAAAAGTCTACTCCATCGCGGCGGCGCGAAACTGAAACAATTTTTACGTTTCGGCAAAGATACTTCATAAGTGGTTGCGTTGTAATATTTTTAACTCAGTATAATAAAACCGCCATGGTGATTTTATTATACTGAGTTTTTTTCTCCGATTTTGTCTTATTTTGAAATCTTGAGAAAATCCTTGTAGGGCATTTCTTTCTTTCCTTCGGGTATAACGCGAGTGATGCGGAGTTCTCCGTCCTCATACGCCGCATCGGTGACGAGAACGCGGATTTTTTTACCTCCGCCCTCCAGCGGACTGGTAAAAAAGAACGCTCGTGGCGATGTGTCGAAAGCGCGGATTTTCAAAAAGTTTTTGTACGCTTCAGCCGGAGAAACCTGCCTGCCGATAGAGAGGTCAAGCTCCGCGTCCGCCTTGCTGAATTTTCCACAGAAAGTCGCTTCGCTCTCTTTCTGTGCTTCCGGTGTGATGTTTCCCGCAATCCATTCGGGAATGGTTTCCGCAAGGAGCGCGCCTCCTTCCGCGGAAAGCAGCGCGCGCAGGACGCTCGCGCGCGGCGGCCAACCTTCAAGCTCAATGCGCGCTTGCGTGAGAACGGGGCCGTGGTCCATTTTTTCGTCCATCAGCATGATGCTGACGCCGACGGCGTCTTTCGCGTCCTCAAGAATCGCGCTTTCGATGGGCGAGGCCCCGCGCAGTTTCGGGAGGAGCGACGGGTGCACATTGAGCGTTTGGAAACGGGGGATGCTGAGAATGTGTTTGGGGAGGATTTTTCCGTACGCCGCGACGAGGAAGAGGTCCCATTCCGTGTTTTGAAGCTCGTCGAGGAACGTCTCGTCCGCGACGCTCTCCGGCTGGAGCGTATCGATGCCGCGCCCCGGGGCCCCCGCAAAGTAGGGGGGGGGGGGGGGGGGTATTTGCAGCCCCCGCGGGCCGGGCG
>CAYHWH010000032.1:3430-6042 GCA_964360325.1 uncultured Candidatus Saccharibacteria bacterium
GCTGGGCTTGGAAGGTCGCGGCCGCGACGCTCTCCGGGGGGCGCGTAGCGTTGCCGCGCCGCGCCGCCCATTCCTTCGGGGGGGGCGCGGCGAGTTTCATGCCGCGCCCGGCAGGCCGGTCGGGCGCGGTGACGATAAGGGCGGGCACGATGCCGCGCTCCTCAAGCGCGTCGAGGACGCCGACGGCGACGCCCGGCGTTCCGAAGAAAACAATCTTTAAATTTTTAACGGCTATTTTTCCCATGCCTACTCTCCTTTTAGTTTTTTACGCCGGGCGGCCCGTTTCTCCGGCGTCAGTTCTTCCACGTCTTTTGCCGTATCGATAAAGAGGATGCCGTTGAGGTGGTCGGTTTCATGCTGGAATATCTGCGCCATGAGCCCGGTCCCGCTGTAGGAGAATTTTTTTCCCGTTTCATCGTACGCGGTCACCGTTGCCTTTTCACTGCGTTTGATTTTGCCGTAGAGAAAGCGCACGGACAGGCACCCTTCGTCGAGCATCTTCGTTTTCTTTGAAAGTTTTTGAATGCGCGGGTTGATGAATACATTGTCGGGAGGGGGGGGCGTGTTTTTCGCTATTTTTTAGCCCGGCGGTTAGTGTTTTTCTTTGACGAAAACTTTTCCGGAGACGATGAATATGCGGAGCGAGTGGCCTATTTGCGGCGCGGCGAGGGCGACGCCGTCCTTCTCTCCGGCAAGCGCCAGGCCCATGTCGCGGAGCACTTTCTTTGTGTGCGCGGAAGCGATATCCGCCGGCGGGATTTCTTTCGCGGTTGCACGAAGAACCGGATCTCCTTTTTGAACAATGGCGGGCATATCCTAATTCGTGTGAGTGCCGTAGCGGAACGGACTTGCGCGGTAGACGCCAAGCGTTTTTATTTCTTTGGAAAAAAACTCAAGCTCTTCAAGCGCGAGCTTCATGCCCCGCTCCGAGGGGTGCCCTTCCACATCCATGAAAAACTGGGCGATTTCAAAATGCGAGCCGGTGAGGTAGCTCTCAAGCTTCGTGATGTTGATGCCGCCCGTCGCGAATCCGCCGATCGCCTTGTAGAGCGCGGCGGGCACGCTCTTGGTGGTAAAGAGAAACGAGGTGATGATTTTTCCTTTCGGCCCCGGGTCAATCGGCTCGCGGGCAAGAACCACGAATCGCGTCGTGTTGTGTTCGGCATCTTCAACGTTTCGTTTCAGGATTTTCAGTCCGTACAGTTTTCCGGCGAGCTCGGAGGCGATTGCGGCGACAGAAGGGTCGTTGCGCAGGGCGACATCGGCCGCCGCTTTTGCTGTGTCGGCATACACGACCGGTTTCAAATGCAGTGCGCGGACATGCTTGCGACATTGTCCGAGGGCGTGCACGTGGCTGTACACTTCCTTGATGGTTTCAAGCGTTGCGTGTTTCGGCGCCAGAAGCTGGTGCTCGACGCGCAAGAAATATTCACCAACGATGAAGAGCCCGGAGTGGGGAAGCAGGTGGTGAATGTCGGCGACGCGCCCGGCGATTGAGTTGTCGATCGGCGTCATGGCGTAACAAGCTTTCTCTTTTCGGACGGCGTCGAAGAGGTCTTCGAAAGACGCGGTTGGCAGGGGAGTGTAGGCGGGGAACATCTTTCGGCAGGCAATCTCCGAGTATGCGCCCGGAATTCCCTGAAAAGCAATGGATTGCGGGGGTGTTTTCATGCGTTTTTATGTGACGGAAATAATACCACATTTTTCGTGTTTGTGCAGTACAGGAAGAAGACGACACATTTTTGCTATACTGGAAGCATGAAACACATCAGCTCGCACATCGAAGCGGTGATACGCAAAAAGAGCCGCATCACGGAGCGCGGAGAAATGATGACGTATTTCATGACGGAACTTAACCGCACGCGCCTCTCCGATGGATTGCCCCCGCTTTCCATGGCGCGGATGGGACGCATTCTGGCCGGCATTCCGACCAAGGACCTCTACTACCTCAAAAGCGTGTGCGACCAGGCGTCAAATTTCTCAAAAAAATTTTGGTGGGAAATCAACCCCAAAAAGCATCAAGACGAAGCGGGAGCACAAAAATTCCCGAAGAAGAAAGCGTGAGGCGAGCGCTGTTTGTGAACTGATACAAAGGTACCAATAACTGTCCTATAGGACAGTTATTGGTACCTTTGTAAAAGAGGCGGCAAACCCGTACAATTGGGCCCATGGCAGACCAGTTTTTCATCAAAGGCCTCGCAGGCGAGCGCAGACTTGCCGGAAAAATTCGCGTGACGGGAGCAAAAAACGCCGTGCTCAAATCTTTCGCGTCCTCGCTCCTGTTTGAGGATGCCGTTGTCATTTCCAACATCCCCCACATTGAAGATGTCAGTCGGGTGAAGGAATTGCTTGAGGATTTAGGCGCGTCGGTTCAGGAGACAGAGCCTGGAACCTACGCAATCGCGACAGGCGGAGTTTCAAAATCAGATCTTAACGACGGCATTGCGAGGCGTTTGCGTGCGTCAATTGTCTTTGCCGGGCCGCTTCTCGCGCGTTTCGGCAGAGTTTCGTTTCCCCACCCCGGAGGCGACATTATCGGACCGAGGCCCATCAATTTATTTCTTGAAGGATTTGAGAAAATGGGAGCAAAGGTTACCTTTGAGAAAGACCGC
>CAYHWH010000033.1:0-2502 GCA_964360325.1 uncultured Candidatus Saccharibacteria bacterium
GTTTTTCAACGGGCGGAAAAGCGTCCGGTTCGGTTTCCGTCATGCCTGTAGACACAACAGGGTACGTTCTCCAATGCAGTCCGCACGGAAATCATTCGGCGGTTGTCGTCTCTGTGCTTCATCCGCGCATTTCCCTTGAAGTGTCGCCGAATCTTGTTCAGCCGAACCAGACGACGAGGCTCTCGTGGGTTTCTTCTCTGGTGATTCCCGACAGCTGCCGTTTGGAGGGGCCCGGTATTTTAGTGGCAAAAGACAGCGGCTCCGCCGTTACGCCTCCCATTGCGGCGCAGAGCGTCTACACGCTCACCTGCAGAACGAAACGAGGGCAAATTTCGGACGATGTTGTGGTGAACCTCACTCCGAATTTTCAATAAACTTTCACTCGGCACGATCTTCCCCCGCGGTAACTTTCATGAAAGGTACCGCGGGGGTATACTGAAGAGGCGTTACGTACGTTCTTTCGTGCACATCGAACCAAAACAACTGAAAGAGTTCATTCTCGATTCGGGTCTCATCTCCCGGGCCGACCTTGAGCGCGCCGAAGAGGAAGCGCAAGAGAAAAAAAAGACCATCGGCGAGGTGCTCGTGGGAAAATCGCTCATCACCGACGATGAAATGCGGCGGATGCAGGCCTACGTGCTCGGTATCCCCTTTGTGGAGCTGAAAGAGGAGAAAATTCCCTTTGAGGTGCTCTCGCTTATCCCCGAGCCCATCGCGCGCAACCACAACATCGTCTCGTTTAAAAAGAGCGACATGGGACTCGAGGTCGCCATGCTCGATACCGAAGACCTTGAGGCGATTGATTTCATTAAGAAAAAGACCAGGTTGAAAATTTTGCCGCGGCTGACCGATACCGAGTCCATCAAGCGCGTGCTTCTGCAGTACCAGCGCTCGCTCAAGGCTGAATTCGGCGATTTGATCGAGAAAGAAGCGGACGCGCTCAAAGCGATTCCCGAGAGCATGGAGAGCGAAAACGTTTCCGAGAGCGATTTGAAGAAACTTGCCGAAGACCTGCCGGTCATCCGCATCGTTGACGCGCTTCTCCACCACGCCATTATCCAAGATGCCTCCGATATACACATTGAGCCGATGGAAAACGAACTTTTGGTGCGCTACCGCATTGATGGCATTCTCCACGACGCGATGACTCTGCCGAAAACGGCTGCGGCCTCCGTCACCGCGCGCATCAAAGTGCTCGCAAGTCTCAAACTTGATGAGAAGCGGCTTCCGCAGGACGGACGTTTCAAAATTGAAAGCGACGGACAGAAAGTTTCTTTCCGCGTCTCCGTGCTCCCGACGTATTTCGGGGAAAAAACGGTGATGCGCCTCCTGCGCGAAGGCGGAGAGGGCTTCACGCTCGAAGGTTTAGGATTCCACGGGCACGGCCTTGAAGACCTCCACGCCGCCATCAAAAATACGACAGGGCTCGTTCTTACCACCGGCCCGACAGGCTCGGGAAAAACGACGACGCTCTACACACTCCTTGACCTGCTCAATACGCCGGGCGTCAACATTTCAACGATTGAAGACCCCGTTGAGTACCAGATGCCGCGGGTCAACCAGACGCAGGTGCGGCCGGACATCGGCTTCACGTTCGCAAACGGTCTGCGGACTCTGGTGCGCCAGGACCCCGACATCATTATGGTCGGCGAAATCCGCGACAACGAGACCGCATCGCTTGCCATCAATGACGCGCTCACAGGACACCTGGTGCTCTCGACGCTCCACACGAATTCGGCCGCCGGCGCCCTTCCGCGGCTCATCGATATGCAGGCGGAGCCGTTTCTTCTCGTCTCTACCTTGCGGGTGGTGGTCGCACAGCGTCTGGTGCGAAAACTCTGCACCGACAAAGAAAAATATTTCCTCACGAAAATGGAGCTCCAGTCCATCGAACGGTCGGCGGATATGAACAAGGTCCTTGAAGTGCTTCAGGCGGAAAAAATGGTCGCGAAAGGCGCGACGTGGGACAAAATTCCTTTCTACAAGCCGAAGGCTCACGGCGAATGCGAAGATGGTTACAGCGGACGCATCGGCATCCATGAAGTGATGAAGCTCTCTCCTTCTCTTCGGGAGCTCATCATGAAGCACGAGACGAGCGGGGCGATTGAGGCGCAGGCGAGAAAGGAGGGAATGCTCACGATGATCGAGGATGGAATTTTCAAGGCCGCTCAGGGCATTACAAGCCTTGAAGAAGTTTTGCGGGTAATTTCTGAATAGCATTTATGCCTCTTTTCATCTACACCGCGGTTCGTTCAAACGGCGAACGCTACAAAGGGAAACTCGAGGCAAAAGATAAGTTTGACCTCTACGCGCAGGTACGTACCGCAGGCGGCATGATTGTCTCGGTGCGCGAGGGAGGCGCAAGCTGGTTTGATATGCAGAAAATCAACGCGCTTCTCTCCACGGTCAGCTTGCAGGATAAAATTTCCTTTACGCGGAATCTGGCCGCCATGGCGGATGCGGGGCTCGCGCTCTCCCGCGCGCTTTCCGTGCTGGAGCGGC
>CAYHWH010000033.1:2512-6039 GCA_964360325.1 uncultured Candidatus Saccharibacteria bacterium
AAAAATCCGAAGTTCAAGCAAGTTATCGCCGCCGTTGAAGAGTCCATTCGCGGGGGCAAGGCGTTCCACGCCGCGCTTGCGGAATTTCCGGCGGTTTTTTCAACGCTTTTTGTTTCGATGGTGCGCGCGGGAGAAGAAAGCGGCGGACTCGGAAATACGCTGCGGGTCATCGGTGAGCAGATGGAACGTTCGTACGCGCTCCAGAAAAAAATTAAAAGCGCGCTCATCTATCCGGCTATCGTTGTTTCCGCAATGGTGGTCATCGGCGTTCTCATGCTTCTCTATATCGTGCCGACGCTTCAGGCGACATTCGCCGAACTGAACGCGGAGCTTCCCGCAAGCACGCAGTTTATCATCGCGCTTTCCGAATTTCTTGTGCACAACACGTTTATCTCGCTCCTTATCGCCGGCGCCGTTCTTCTCTCGGCATTCTTCTCTCTGCACACGCCGAGAGGCAGGCGCGCGATGGATTTCGTCACGATTCACCTGCCGCTTATAAGCTCCATCGCCAAAGAAGCGAATGCCGCGCGCACAGCGCGCACGCTTTCGTCGCTTCTCTCCGCGGGCGTCGAGGCGCTCATGGCGCTTGAGATAACCGAGGATGTTCTGCAAAATTCCTACTACAAAAAAATTCTCCGCGATGCCCGCGGCAATGTGCAGAAAGGGTTGCCGCTTTCGCAGGCGTTTTCCGGCGCGGGGGACCTCTACCCGGTCTTGGTCGGCGAAATGATTGCGGTTGGCGAAGAGACGGGAAAGCTTGCGGAAATGCTCGCCGAGACGGCCGACTTCTACGAGGGAGAAGTTGAACGGCAGACCAAAGACCTCTCAACCGTCATTGAGCCGTTTCTTATGATTTTCATTGGCGTCGGCGTCGGTTTCTTCGCGCTCTCCATGATTACGCCCATCTATTCTCTTTCAGAAAGCATCAAATGAAAACGCCGGCAGAACACGGGTTTACCCTGATTGAACTCATTATCGTCATTGCTATTTTATTTATTTTGATTGTCGGTCTTGTTGCCGCTTTCGCATCATTTACCAAAGGGCACGCGCTCTCCGGTGCCGCAGAAAGCGCACTATCCCTTTTGGAGAAAGCGCGTTCACAAACGCTTGCTTCAATCGGCGATACGCAGTACGGCGCTCGCTTCGATGCGTCCTCAATGACGCTTTTTGCCGGCTCCTACAGTGGGGGCGCTCCGGGTAATGTTGTCTTCCCGTACGATTCGCGCGTTACGATGTCCAACATCTCGCTCTCCGGCGCCGGAAGCGAGGTAATTTTTAAACGACTTTCGGGGGCGACAGACCAGAGCGGCACCATTACGTTTTCTCTCCCCAATAGTCCGACCGTTCCCGCAAAGGTCATTATGGTTTCAAATTCAGGTCTGGTAGAATTACACTGATATGCGCAAACCAAACTCCGGCTTCGGCATTATTGAAGTGGTCATCGGCGCCGCGATTGTTTCTCTTGCGCTCTCGGCGGTGATTGTCAAGTTTGCGTTCTACGTGCGCTCCGGAGCGTCAAACAACTCTCGCACCAAAGCCATCGCGCTCGCCGAGGAGGGGCTTGAGGTCGCGCGCGCGCTTCGCAATCAAGGTTACTCGACGAATATCGCTTCTTTAACGGCCGGCTCAACGTACCGCCTCGCCTTTTCAGGAAGCGCGTGGCAGACGACAACCACAAACACTTTTATTGACGGCAGGTTTGACCGCACCGTCGTGTTTGACAGCGTCTATCGCCGCCCCGCCGCCCCGGATAATTTTGGCAGCAGTTCCCCAGCCCCGAAAGCGATTGACGCAAATGCGCGAAAGGCGACAGTCACCGTTTCGTGGTTGGAGAAAAATGCGACCACCAGTATTTCTGTGGCGACGTATCTCACGAATCTGTATGCGAATTAAGCACACACAAAGTTTTGCCGGGTTCTCGCTTCTGGAGATGCTCATCTACGTGGCGCTTCTCTCCGCTTTCAGTCTTATGGTTATTTTTGTCCTGCTTTCAGTGGCGAGTTCGTACCGCGCGCTTCGCGCACAGGTTCACCTCAATACGGATGTGGCGACGATCATCGACCGATTGGGACACCAGATTCGTCTCGCTGATGGCGTTGATGGCGCGAGCGTGCTCAATGTCTCGCCGGGGAACCTCAAGCTTTTGTATTCAAAAAGTCAAAATAATGAGGGGCAGAGCGGAGCGGCGGTTACGAGCGCCGAGTTTTACCTTTCGGGAGGAGCTCTTCATCTGAAACAAAATGATACCGATACGGGGGCTCTTACCGGCAGCAACACAACGCTCTCAAATTTGATTTTTCGGAAGGTTGGCAGCGGTACTGCGGCAGGTGTCCGTACGGAATTTACGCTGACATCGGTCGATGGGACTGCGAGTTCGACTCAGAATTTCTACACGTTTTTTGTACTGCGTTCCGCAAGCTAGTATGCCATTCTTCTTTCAGCAACATAAAGAAAAAGGCCAGGCTGTCCTCATCGGTGTTTTGTTTTTTGTGGCCGGTAGCGTCGCCGTACTCTCTGCAATCACTTCTCCCATCCTCCGCGAAACCAAAGCGCTCAGCGACTGGAGAGGGTCGCGGCAGAGTTTTTATGTGGGAGAAGGAAGTGCGGAAGACGTAACCTATCGTATTTTAAATGCCATGCCAGTTTCTTCCTCCGAAACACTTTCTCTTTTAGGTGTGGAAGTAACAACAACGATTGCCGATACATCCGGTGGCAAGCAAATAACTGCCGTCGGAAACAACGGCAACCTCATCCGAAAGAACCAAATAGTGCTCGCTTCCGGTTCCGGTGCTTCATTCTACTACGGACTGCAGACGGGCGCGGGCGGCACGAATGTCGCCAACGGCACAAAAATTTATGGAAATATTTACACGAATGGAATCGTGTTCATGAACGATGCGACAATTTACGGAGACGTGGTGTCCGCCGGCCCGAACGGCTATTTCTCCGGCAACGCGACGGGAACGGTCTACGCGCACACGATTGCAAACGCGACTATCGGCAAGGACGCCTACTACCAGTCGATCTCGAATTCCACCGTGGGCGGGACATCGCATCCGGGTAGCGCCGACCAGCCGATAGCGTCGGTCGATACTTTGGCGACAACAGTCGCGGAGTGGGAAGCCTCTGCTCTTGCCGGCGGCACGATAAGCGCTTGTGTCAACGGTGTGTACACGGTTACCGCAGACACAGTTGTAACCTTGGGGCCGGTGAAAATCGCTTGCAGTTTGAAGGTGGAAAATAATGTGACAGTCATGCTCCTTGGCAACGTGTGGGCTGTCGGCAACATAACATTGGGTAACAACGTTATCGTGCGCGTTGACCCGTCGCTCGGCGGCAACAGCGTCGCGCTCATTGCGGATAATCCTGCGGACAGGATAAACAGCAGCACGATTATCGTCTCAAACAATGTTTCGTTCTACGGGAGCGGTTCTGGCTCGTCATCCATCGTGCTTGTTTCAAAAAATAATGCTCTGTCCATAGATGAAGATGGGACGGCAATAAACTACAGCAACAACGCGGCAGGC
>CAYHWH010000034.1:0-6024 GCA_964360325.1 uncultured Candidatus Saccharibacteria bacterium
GAATACGCGGCCGTACGCGTCGTACTCCGCTTTTTTCTTCTCGTCGGAGAGTATGCTGTACGCCTCGCTGATTTCTTTGAATTTCGCCTCGTCGCCCCCTTTCTTGTCGGGGTGGTACTTATGCGCCAGCTTGCGAAAGGCTTTTTTAATATCCTCACCGGAGGCAGTATGTGCAACGCCGAGAGCTTGATAGTAGTCTTTCGCCATAGAGGTTCATTATTCCAAAGCGGAGAGAGAAGCGCAACAGGGATTCGAAACGGAACCTTTATTTCACGGTGTCCGTTCCCGCTTCTTTCTCCGGCGTGTCGCTTGGTTTTTCTTCAACGTCCACGTCGCGGACGGTTTCTCCCGCACCGCTCTTTGGCTGTTCTCCCGCACTTTGGTTTTTTGGGTTTTTTGCCATCGCCTCTCCTATTTTCTGCATGGCGCGGGAAAGTTCCTCGCCTCCTTTCGTAATTGCCGTAGCGTCTTCCCCTTTGCGCGCTGCGGAGAGAGCGTCTATTTTTTCCCGCACTTCGTTTCGCACGTCCTCTGGAATCATCTCTCCGTTATCCGCGAGCGCTTTTTCCGCAGTGTAAGATATCTGTTCGGCAAGATTGCGCGCTCCGGCGAGATCAGCTTTTTTCTTGTCCTCCACCGCATTCAGTTCCGCGTCTTTTTTCATTTTCTCAATATCGGCGTCGGAGAGCCCCGAGCGCGCTTCGATACGGATGGATTGCTCTTTGTTGGTCGTCTTGTCTTTCGCTTTCACGTTGAGGATGCCGTTTGCATCCACGTCAAAGGTTACCTCGACTTGCGGCATGCCTCGCGGAGCCGGCGGAATGCCGTCGAGAATAAACCGGCCGAGCTGTTTGTTGTCTGCGACCATCGGGCGTTCGCCTTGGACGATATGTATTTCGACCGATGTTTGGTTGTCGGCCGCGGTTGAAAACACTTGCGAGCGCGATGTCGGAATCGTGGTGTTGCGTTCGATTAGCTTCGTCGCCACTCCGCCCATCGTTTCGATGCCGAGAGAAAGCGGAATAACATCAAGCAGGAGCACGTCTTTCACGTCCCCCTGAAGAATGCCGCCTTGAATGGCCGCGCCGATGGCGACCACTTCATCCGGATTGACTCCGAGGTGAGGTTTTTTTCCGAAGAATTCTTCGACGGTTTTTTGCATCGCCGGCATGCGCGTTTGGCCGCCGACGAGAATGACTTCTTGAATATCGCTTATTTTAAACGGAGAAGCCTCCATAGCCCGTTTCGTAATATTCATCGCCTGGTCAATGAATTCGCGCGTCAAATCTTCCAGTTTCGCGCGCGTCATTTTCAGAAGGAGATGCTTCGGACCGGACGAATCCGAAGTTATGAAAGGAATGTTGATTTCCGTTTCAACCGCCGTCGAAAGCTCGATTTTTGCCTTCTCGGCCGCTTCGTCAAGACGCTGGCGCGCCAGAGGGTCGTTGCGGACATCAATGCCCGATTCTTTTTTAAACTCGTCAGCAATCCAGCCGATGATTTTTTGGTCGATGTCGCGGCCGCCGAGGTGGGCATCCCCGTCCGTCGCCTTTACCTCGATGACGTCGTCTCCGACTTCAAGAATGGAAACATCGAATGTGCCGCCGCCAAAATCGAAAACGACGATTTTTTCGTCTTTCTTTTTATTGAATCCGTAGGCAAGCGCCGCCGCTGTCGGCTCGTTGATAATGCGCTTTACGTCAAGACCGGCTATTTTGCCCGCGTCTTTTGTCGCCTGCCGCTGGGAATCGTTGAAGTACGCGGGTACGGTAATGACCGCTTCGGTAATTTTTTCGCCAAGACGCGCCTCAGCGTCCGTTTTCAGCTTTTGCAGAATCATGGCGGAAATTTCTTCCGGACGCTGCCACCCCTCGCCCAATTTAACCTCAATGCCGCCGTTTGCGGACTTGCGAACTTCGTACGGAATTGAGGCTATGTCTTTCTGTACCGCCGGTTCGTCGAAGGTATGCCCAATGAAGCGTTTTATTTGAAATATGGTATTCCTCGGATTTGTTACCGCCTGGCGTTTCGCAAGAAGCCCCACGAGACGTTCATTTGTTTTTGAGAGAGCGACAACGGACGGAGTCGTGCGGACGCCCTCCGCATTTTCAGTAATCTCCGGCTCGCCACCATGGATGTATGCCATCGCTGAATTTGTCGTTCCCAAATCAATGCCCAAAATTTTTCCCATAGGTATAGTATGTATTAGACTTTGTAATTACCGACGATAACTTTTGCGGGACGCACGATGGTTTCTCCCGCCTTGTATCCCGCCTGAAGGACTTCAATAATTTTTTGATCTTCTTTTTCCTCCTGGACCGGCGCGGTGCTGACCGATTCATGTTCCGCAGGGTTGAACGGCTCGTTGAGAGGCTGAAACGGCACAACTCCCTGCCGCTTGAGAACCGAGAGGAGTTGGTTTTTGATATTCTCAAAACCGTTTCTCCAGTGCTCTGAGGCGGTTTCCCCTTCCGAACGCAGAGCCATGTCAAAACTGTCAAGCGCCGGAATCATTTCCGCGACAATTCCGAGGCGGGCCGCGGTGACAAGTTCGTGCCGCCGCTTTTCTTCTTCGCGTTTTGTGTTCGCAAAATCGGCGCGCATCCTCTGCCATCCGTCAAGGTACTCCTGTTTTTCCGCCACGCACGTCGCAAGTTTCTCCCGCAGGCGTTTCAATGCCGGTTGGCCCCCTTCACCTTCTTCCTCCGGAACAATTTCATCCTCAAGTTCGCTCATTAAGGTGTAATTATCCATTTAAAAACCGCCTTGTCAAGAAATTTCGGCGGAATATGAAAATAAAAACACCAAACCAGGGCAAGCTCGGTGTTTTAATTTTGCATGAGTTATCGCTTTGACCACTGAGCCGCTTTGCGCGCTTTTTTGAGACCAAATTTTCTTCGTTCTTTGGCCCGCGGGTCTCGTTTGAGGTAGCCGAGTTTTTTCAGCGGCTTGCGGAGATCTTCGCTTCGAGCAACCAGGGCTCTCGCGATGCCGTGGCGGACCGCTTCGGCTTGAGAGGAAATGCCTCCGCCGCGCACAACGACGGTAACAGAGTATTTTTCCTCTTTTCCTGATTTTTCTATGGGTTCAAGAACGGCAAGTCGCATCGTTTCAATTTGGAAATAAGAGGCGAGATCGCGGTTGTTTATCAGGATCGAGTTTTTTACCGCGGGAGTGATGCGAACGCGAGCGACGGAAGTTTTCCGCCGTCCGACAGTCTCCGTGTATGTTTTTTCAGACGTTACCATAGATTTATTGCGAAATTATGAGCTGTTTCATGCGGCGCGTGCGGAGCTTATTCTTCGGGAGCATTCCGTATACCGCTTTGCGAAGGACTTCAGAGTACCCTTTTGTCGCGATCATCTGCCGTATAGGAACTTTCTTCAGGCCTCCCGGGTATCCCGAGTAGCGGCTATAACGCTTGGTGTCCATTTTTTTCCCGCTCACCAATACTTTAGAGGCATTTCGTATTTCAACGATGCACGGAGAAACGACATTTTTTGCAAATGCAGTGTCTTCTTTTCCGATGAGCGCTTTCGCCGCCGTGGAGGCGACACGCCCGAGAGATTTTCCTTCCGCGTCAATGCTGTGTTTTTCCATATTTTTTTAAACAAACTCAATTTGCGCGCGGGGACTCGCGTCGCTCTTTCTGTTGGAGAGTTTTGTGATGCGCAGGTAACCACCCTGCCGTTCCTTATACCGCGGCGCGATACTCGCAAAGAGCTTGCGGACGGAGCCATCGGCGTTTCCAAGAAGCGAAAGGGTGTGGCGGCGCGAAGCGAGCGTATCAGTCTTTGCTCTCGTAACAAGTTTTTCAACATAGGGCCGCAGTTCTTTCGCTTTTGCTTGCGTGGTAGTCATTTTTTCCCGCGTGATGAGGGAAATGGCGAGAGAACGAAGAAGCGCCACGCGCTGGTTTTTTTCTCGCCCGAATTTTCTGTTTTTATTGTGATGCCTCATACATTATTTGAGCGTAATCCCGAAATTTGAGAGCGCCCGCTTAACCTCCTGGATCGCTTTCATTCCGAGCCCCTCGATTTCCAGAAGGTCATCTTCTTTTTTGCGCGCCAATCCTCCCAACGTGCGAATGTTCGCTTTTGAAAGGGCGTTTATGGTGCGCGCGGAAAGCGGGAGAGATTCGATGCGCGTTTTCATAAGCTCGGTCGTGTCTTCGTCTCGAGTTCCGGATGCTGAAACGGCGTCGGTTGCGGCGGCATCTTCAGATACAACCTCTTCTTCTTTGAATCCTATAACGGCCTTGAGTTGATGTATCATAATTTCGATGGAGCTTTCAAGCGCTTCCCGCGGAGAGAGGGTGCCGTCTGTTTCAATGGAAATACGCAGACGGTTGAAATCCGTTCTGTCTCCGACGCGCATGTTTTCCACTTCGTAATTAACGCGCCGGATGGGAGAAAAAATAGCGTCAAGACTTATTTCGCCGATGTCGACTTTATCCTTTTTGAGAGCTTCTTTTGATACATAGCCAAGCCCACGTTCAACGGTCATTTCAAGAGAGAGGGTTGTCTTTTTATCCGTAACCTCGGCAATTTTTTGTTCCGGATTGAGGACGCGGACCTGACCGACGAGTTTGATATCGGCGCCGGTGGCTTGTTTCGGACCTTTTACGGAAAGCGTGAGCACCTGCGGCGCATCGGTAAGCATTTCAATACGCAATTTTTTCAGGTTGAGAAGGATGGTTACCACATCTTCTTTCACTCCGTCGATTGAAGAAAACTCGTGGTTTACACCGTCAATTTTTATTGACGTCACTGCCGCCCCCGGAAGCGAAGAAAGAACGATGCGCCGCAAAGAATTGCCGAGCGTGTGTCCGTATCCCGGGTAGAGCCCGTCAATTTCATACACTCCCGTATGGTTCTGCTCGGAAACAATGCGCGGTTTCGATGGAAGTGCCAAGTGATAGTCTGCCATATGCAATATAAAAATTAATAAAGGCCGTTTTATCGGCTGTAAAATTGAATAACAATTGCCGGGTCAAAGAGAAGCTCTTCTCCTTTTTGTTCCGGTGCGCGCACCACGGTTCCTTCCTGTTTTGCCGAGTCAAGCGAAAGCCAGTTCGGTGTGGTAACTCCAGCAAGCTTCTCCGTCATTCCCTGGAAGTACGTTCGCGCCTTGCTTCCTTCGCGAATTCCGATTTTTTCTCCCTGCGTAACGCGGTACGAAGGGATGCTTACGCGCCGTCCATTCACGGTGATGTGTCCGTGGGAAACAAGCTGGCGGGCAAGCCTGCGGGTTTTTGCGATGCCAAGACGGTAGACGACATTGTCGAGACGCGACTCAAGAGCCGTAACCAGCGTCTTGGCCGAGTCCGCTCCCTTTTTCTCGACGGAAGCTTTCACATAGTTTCCAAATTGCCGTTCAGAGAGTCCGTACGTATAACGAGCCTTTTGTTTTTCCAAAAGCTGGCCGCCGAACTCCGACGCTCCTCTACGGCGTTTCTTTTTGTCGCCAATAACCTTTCCACCACGCGCTTCCGAAAGCGTAAATTTTTGCGTTTGGCATTTTTCAAACACGCCCGACCCGAGACGTTTACAAATTTTATACTTTGCTTTAACTATCATAGTGGCAGATTTATTTTTAAACCCGGCGCGGCTTCGGTTGGCGAGGTCCATTGTGCGGAACAGGTGTCATGTCTTTGATAGAAAGCAGCTGGATTCCTCGCGAAGTAAACGCGCGGATTGCCGATTCCCTTCCGGAACCAACCCCTTTGACGACCACAGAAACCTCTTTCATGCCGAACTGCTGGGCTTTTTCATTTAAAATTTCTCCCACTTTGGCGGCCGCAAAAGGCGTCCCTTTCTTCGCGCCGCTGAAACCAAGCGCGCCGCTTGAAGACGCGGCGACAACATTCCCTTGCGGATCGGTAAGGGTGACGGTTGTGTTGTTGTACGTTGATTGCACGTAGAGAATGCCGCGCTCCAATTTCTTTTTCGGCGTACGGGAAAGAGAACGCTCGGTTCGTCCGGCGTCGCCTTACCCACCTGTTTTTTTTACAATTCTTTTTTT
>CAYHWH010000035.1:0-5951 GCA_964360325.1 uncultured Candidatus Saccharibacteria bacterium
AAGATGCGCTCCTGCGCCTGCTGGAGCGCCTCGCGCAACTGCTCGAGGTCTTGGTAGGCGGTATCAAGCTTCGGGTCGCGCACGAGACCTTTCTCTTCTCTCGTGCTTATCTGGCTTCCGACTTCGGCCACCTTTTTCTGGAACTTGCGGAGAATGTCAGCTGTTTCTATCGGGTGAATGAAGATGGAAATGTCGAACACTTTGTCGAGATTAATAATGGGAGAAAACCACCCTTCGCTCAAAAATCGCGGGTACGAAATGACGAAGAACGTTCTCGCTATCTTGTCGCCGAGGTGAAGCTCGCGCGGCGTTATTTTCAGCGCGGAGGGCGCGATGACATCTTTAAGCTCGAGCACGCCGCTCTGGTAAATCGCTTCCGGAAGAATCGGCGCAAGAGGAGAGGCGCCCGTTTCTTTCTTTTTAAATATGTCGAAAAATGCCATACAAGTTATTCTTTTACGGCTTTCTCGAGCTGCATCGGTTTCTCGAGCTCCCCGGGATTAAACAGTTTATAGAGAAGCTCGATAACCTCCTCGGTACCAAGCTGCGCCACGCGGACGCCGGTGCGCAAGAGTCCCTGTTCGACGATTGAGATGCGCTGTTCAAGCTGGGACCGGTGGTCTTCAAACGCCTGATTTTCCGAGGTAATGTCGTCAGTCTTTTTCCCGCTAAATACTCTGAGTATTCCTTTTTTTGCGTTAAACGTCGGGGAGTACGAAACGACGATGAAAAAATTCTTGGACATAATGTTCACGTTTTCCGTGAAGCTCTTGATGAAATCTATGTATTCGCGCACCTGGATGCGCATCAGGTCATCGAGTTGGGCCTTGTAGCGCGTTTCAAGGAGCGCGATGTAGGGGCGGATGTCGAGCTTGCGCGACTGAATGAAAATTTGCGTTGTGAATTCAAGCGAGTTGAGAAAATTTTGAAATTGCAGGATGATGGCTTGCTGTTCGTCGGCGGATTTCAGGGCGAAGTTCAGAGACGACGCCATGAGAATCGCCCGGAGAGAGCCGTCTTTGAGAATAGCCACGCCGTCGCGGATTTCCCGCACCGGGACGAACGCTTGGGTCGCCTCACTTTTTTGTCGTTCTTGCTCCATACTATGTGGTTGTTTCTTTTTCCCCTCTTCGTATTTTCTCATGGATATCGAGGCTCCACGCAAGGTCTTTGAGTTTGTTTTGAGACACCGCGGGAACGACCAAAGGATACCCCCCTCCCCCCGTTCCGCCGCTTCCCCTCGTTGTTTGCCGTGAGGCTTCCTTTTTCCACAGGTAGAGTTTCGTGTTCATGAGATAAAAAAAGGCGTACTCGAGGATTTTAATGAAAGGCTGACCATTCACTTTGTAAAATGCCAGCGCGAGCGTGAAGGCGATGAGGGGAACGATGAGAAATATCGAAAGAAAAATCGGCAGCGCGCGGTAGAGCACGAAGCAGATGCCGGCCCCTCCGGCGAGGTAGATGAACTGCTTGAACGTGAAGGGCCCGAATATTTTGTCCTCGACCTCAATGAACTGTGGAACCTGATACTTCATCCTTTAGAGTATATCATTTTCTGGCGCGTCTCTCCCCCCGTAGCCTGCGCGTGCCGGTGAAATTACTTTATTGGTTCGCGGTAGGGGTCAAGATGCTCTCCTCCACTCGATTGGAGCCTCACTTCTTGTCGGGGCGTCCTCGTTGGCTCCGACAATTTTTGTTCGAAGATGTTTTTTATTTCCGTGCGCGGGAGCGTTTCCTCGCGCGGAACACTGCGGGGCGCGCTCGGGGAGGGAATCAGCGGTTTCCCGCTGTCCGCGGATGCTTTTTCCATTTCCGCCGCCGGTTTTTGCGCCGGAGCTGGGAGTTCTTTTTCTTCCCGGTGCACGGGTGACGGCAAGAGCCGCTCGGGGTTCTCTATGTCCGCAAGGAGGCTCTCTTTGTCGAGGTGTTTCTCCCCGTGCTCGGGAGTCGCCGGTTTTTGCGCCGGAGCCGCTTCCGCGGGGGCGGATGTTGCCGGGGGATTTTCGGGAGCCGCGGGGCGGTTTTCCTCCGATCCTCCCCGCATCAGCTCCTGGATGGGAAGAAAAATGGATTCGTTGATGTCTTCCATGATTACGCCGGCCTCCTCGGGAGACATTGAAAGCGCCGCGGCGATATTTTTGGGAAATTCGTCGGGGTCTTTGAATCCGAGGAGCGTCAGCACGGTTTCGTTCTCGAGCGCGCCAGCCTGGTCTACGTGGAGGCGGTTTTTTTTCTCCACACGCTCAAACCTCTCGCGCAGTCCGACGGCGCCAATCGCTCTTTGCATGAGCGGTGGGAGTTTCCCAAACTGCTCCCGCATGAGGACGTCTATTTCTTTTTGTTCGGGGGTCTGCATATGTTTTGGTTAGTGCGCCTGTCCTTTCGCTATCTCTTCAAGGAGGTCAACCATCTTCGTGTCGGATTTCTTTTTCATGCCCTCTTCCAACTGGATTCCTCCGACGACGCTTCCGCGCTGTTTCAAGATGAAGCGAAGCCTCTTGGGGATGGTTATCCCTCCGACTTCTTCCTTCGTCCGTTTGGCGTACCCGGCCTGACGGGTTTTGCCGACATCCGAAACGAACTTCTCCTCTTTTTCTCCGATGGCGTTGAGCGCTTGAGAGATTTTCCCCATCGCGCTCGTCGCGTCCTCGACGCCTTTCTTTGAGGAAGCAAGGGATGTTCGAGCATCCGCGAGGTCTGGCTTCCTTGCCTCTGCATCTCCTGTTCTGCCCGCCGCCTCCAGTCTTGCTATCTCGCTTTCAAGCCGGCGGACATTTTGTTCCACCGCGGTGCGCAGGTCCTCGGCGCTCTTAACCGAAGCCGCTGCTGCAAGCGCCGGTGCTTCCATGGATTCGCGCTCAAACCGGTATTTTTTACTTGCCTCCTGTCGTAACTTGTCACGCTCCTCTTCGTCCGGTTTCAGGTAGGTTCCGAACTCTTTTTGCTGCGCGGCTCTCCGTTTTACGAATGCCTCATAGCCGCCAATACCCCCTCCTTGCCCGACATCAAGCCCGCCCGCTCCTGCCAAACCCGAAAGCGTTCCTGCTTCTTTGAAGCCGGGGATAGAGATGTTGCGGACATCGTATGTGCCTCGCGCGGCGGCGCGGCTTCCCACGGCGAGTCCCTTGCCGATATTTTTTCTGAGGAGGCCAACCTCCCTTCCCTTGCTGTCTACCCCGGCCGCCCAGTTTTTCACGAATGACCGCCGCGACAGCGCTCCTCCCGCCCAGCCGGCTGTGCCTCGCGCCAACATTGCCGGCACGCCGAAAGTCGCAAGCGCGCCGAGTTTCATCCCGAGCGTCGTGCCGGTAACCGAGAGATGTTTTGCAATCCAAATAGAGGCGATGAGCGCGCCGATGACGAATATGAAGTTGAATATGATTCCCATGGAATCCGGGGCGGAAGCGCTTGCGGTCGCTATGGCACCCCACTGGTTTTCTCCGGAAACGCCGAACATCTTCTGGAATTGCGGATTGTTGACGAGAAACGCAGCAAACCACAAACAGAGCATGAAAACCGGAGCATAGAACGCATTGCTAAGAAGAGAGCTCCACCACTTCCTGCCGAGGGCCTCCGTCCACGGAATCGCCATGGCGGCAAACGCGAGCGGCGAGAGAACCATCAAAAACATAAGCACGACGACTCGAATAATGAGAATAACCGCTCCTGCGGCAAATACGACCGCCGAGGTGAGGATAAACAGCGAGCCGAACAGAATCATAAAAAGGACTTGCAGGGTATCAAGCTTGGAGCTCTCGTTGAGGGCGTTGTTGAGTTGTTGGAGTTTCATCGCTTGCGCGAAAGCGTTTCCCGGTCCGGTGCGCGCCGCCCTCCCCGCATCGCTTGAAGTGAAGCCGACAACTGAAGTAAGATCGACAGCGCCACCAATGGCACCCGATACGGCTGTTGCCGATTGCGCGTTTGATGCGGAGCAGTTGGTTCCGTAACAAACTTGTATGGCGTTTGCGAATTGCGTCGCCGTAATGTTTGAGACGTCAATAATCGCTTTCGTGATGAACAAGCTGAAGTTTACGAGGAGCGCCAGAATAATGATGCGCATCAGCAGTTTGTGGTAGCCGTACTCCTCGATCTGGAGCATGGTCGCTATGGAAATTAGGAGGAGTCCGAAAATAAAGAAAAGATTGGCGAGGTCGCGAAATGTTGCCCATGCGTCGTTGAGTACGGTCAGACTTCCCACCTTTGCGCCGAATTGAATGACTCCCCAGTTAATCGCCAGATTGAGGAGCGTTCCCGCTACCGCCTGCAGGAGCGAGAAAAAGTAGATGAGTCCCTTGCCGATTCCGGCAATTACCCAGTTTAATCCGACGCAGAAAGCGCCTCCTATACCAGAAATACTTTCACAGCCGGAACCGGTTTGGGTTTTCTGTGCCTTAGCAACGGCCTCGGCCTCAAGCTCCATTTCGTCTCGAGCCGCTATTTGTTGTGCTGAAGCGAAAGGAATTTCTATTGAAAAACGGACACCGGAAGCATCAGAAGAGGTGGTGGTAATAACAATTCCGACGGGCGCGATAAAAAACCCGAGCATCACAACACCAAGCAGATACGGAACGATTTTTTTTACGTTGCTGTTCATGGAATGTTCTGCGGGAACGTACCGCACTCATTAAGCTTGGCTCGCGAATCGGCGTCAAGCGCTTCAAATTCCGGCCGTCTCTGCTCGGCCTGCTGTGCGGCAAGCGAGGGCGCCTGCGGCGAGAAGAGAGTCCCGTTTGCAAGTAGGCTCTGGTACTGCGCGCTGATAGAAGAAACCACCACATCCACGCTTCCCGCACTCGCCTGCCCGATAAGGCCCGCAAGAAGGCTCTGCACTTTTTCGGCTTTCGCCACTTCTCCGAGGAGGATATTTTCAAGAGGCGTAATGCGCGTCACAATCGTCGTGCTTGCTATCCCTATGCGCTGTGTGGCGTTCGCTATCTGGTTCTGAGTAAGCTGGTTTGATTTTATTTTGTCCTGGTAGCACGCTTTCGTATCCGTTAAGATTTCCTTGCTTGAATTAACGCGAGAGAGTTCATCGCGCACCGCTCCTTTGAACGCGTCCGCAGTCTGGTACGCGCCCTGCAGATTGTTGATAAGGAGATTCTGTTGGCCTCTGGAATTCTCTTGCTGGGCAATTGAAAGCGTCTGGTCCAAAGGCGATAAGTTGCCGTAACTGCCGCGGCTCATGCCGAGGAGCCCCCCGCTTCCGAAGACGTTGTTGACGAGCTGGGCGACGAGTGCGCCGACAATTTGATTAATCTGGCTTGCCATCGCGAAGCGATTCTGTGCGCTCGAGAGCGTATTGTTGAGCTGGCTGTTTATGATAGAGCCTGGAGAAACAATCTGGCCGGTGTTCGGGTCTTTGTAGGAGAGAAATCCTCCTCCCCAGTTGAGGAGGTCGTGCTCCTGTCCTTGGGCGTTGACGATTTTAATGGAGAGATCGGAACTTGCCTGGAAGTATGAGCCGGCGAGCGTGTTGCTCGGATTGTTCGCCATCGCAAACCACCCGTCCCAGCCGTCGAACCCGAATCCGCCGTTGATGAAACCCTGGAAATTTTTCACCACCTTGCTCAAGGTGCAGGCGTTGCGCACCGTACTGCCATAGGAAACGGTCAGGGCCTTTTTCAGTTGCAACTGAAACGGACTGCAGACGAACGAAAGCCCGACCCCGCCGATGAACTCCCCGATGGTCTGGTCGGCGATGTCTTTGAAAAATTGGGCGGGGTCGGTTACGAAGGCCGGATTGCCGTTGAAGCCGGAGTTTATCCAGCTGACGATGCTCGCCGTGAGCTGGGCGATGATCACTTCGCGCAAAAGGACGACGAGTCCGTTGAGAAAACACTCGACGATGGTCTGTGTCACTGTTGCGGCGGCCGTTTGCGCATTGACGGCAAGGTTTCCGCCGAGAATGGTGAACACCGCTCTGTCTTGCACAGGCAAACCGCTCGGAACAA
>CAYHWH010000036.1:0-5829 GCA_964360325.1 uncultured Candidatus Saccharibacteria bacterium
AACGGCGAGGTCGTCCCGATGCCGACGTTGCCGGTTGCCGAGTTATAGACCAGGCCGGAGGTTCCGACCGCGAGATTGCCCGTCACGTCCAAATGCCCTGCAATGGTTGATGTCCCCGTGCCCGAAACCGATAGTGCCGTTGACGATATGGAAACATTAGAGAGTGTGCTCCCCGAGATGGTTCCGCCTGTAATGGAGACGCCAGAAAGCTTATCAATGCGGTTGGTCTGCGCAATCACGGTAGTCTGCTCAACAATACGCGTGGTATTGCCGCCGCTTTGAGCGCTTATCGCGTATATCTGCGAGGAAAGCTTATTGTTCAGCTCCTGAAGTTTTTCGTCTATGTAGCTTGCGGTGAGGCCGGAAGTGACCGCTCGCTCTATGATTTGCACCGTTTGAGCCTGTCCGGCAGTTTGTTTCGCCGAATCGGCACTCAGAGTATTGTTCGGCGGAGGAAACGCTGCAACAGAAGAGCTGCTAAAAGCAAAATCCTCGCGCTCTATGGCAGGTTTCCCTGTCTGCGCGGGAAGAATGAAAGCAATTGGAGTCGGAGACGGTCTGAAAAATGAAGCGAACGTTTTTCCAATATTTGTTCCAACGTCAGAAAGGAAATAAAATACGCCGAGTGCCGTGTCTTCAAACAGCAATCGGGTGTCCGCAATTTTATTTTCCGGCAAAGCCGCCGCCGCAATTCCCTGCGGACGTTTGCCGTAAGCGGCATCAAAACGCACGGCGGTTGCGGAAGATGCCGCGGCAATCTCTTGCGGATGTTTATCACGAACAGTATCAAAACGCACGGCGGCAGCGGAAGATGCTGTAGTATTTTTCACGACAGTAAACGGAACAGAAAACAATTGTGCCGAAAACGGAACAGAAAACAATTGTGCCGAGAATACCGAAACACCGACAGCCGCGACAAAGAAAAAAACAAAGAGCGTCATCTGCGGCGCTCTCAAAAAAGGAGTTTGGATGCTGCGATACACTTCGGGAGCCGAGGGAAAATTTTCCGCGAATTCATTACTACCCCCGTCGCCCGATCGCGCATCAGAATAATCCTCCCCAAAAAAATGCCGAGATGTTTTAAATGCGTGAGATTGTCCTCGTGAAAAATTACTCTGTCCGCCACTATCTGTTTTCGCAAGTATCGGCAAAAGAGGTCTCGTATCCGACTCATAGCGCGTTCCCGATACAACCTTTTTTTCGATGTCCTCGAAAACGGCGTGTGCGGGTTCCGGGGCGGACGCTTGGGTCTCCGATTTCTCGCGCGGAACGGCAACTTGGGCAGCCGAAGAATTCCCGAGTTCGTGTTCCTCATACCCCTCCTTGTGCCGGCGGATGGATTCTTCAGAGACGTACCATGCGCGCCCGATTTGCCGGCTTTCTATTTTTTTCGCCCGAGAAAGCTGGCCGATATAATCAGTCGTATAGCCAAACTCGCTTGCGGCTCGGCTAGACGAGATAAATTTTTTCCCTTCGATAATGACCTCGTCCATGAATGCATTGAGTATATGCGCGCATGCGAAAAAATAGATGTTTTTTGTTGTGGATAAAGGACATCTCGCCGAAACGAGATGAAATTTTTAAAGACAGACAAAGGACATTCCCGAGAAAACCATTTCGTATGGAGAAATTTTCCTTGAAATAAATTTTGGTTTAAATGGACGGTGTGGAAGAACGGAGCGTTTGTACAAACGCTCCGTTCAGACGAACTCACTATTATTTCAAGGCGTTACACGCGATGTTTCATGCAGAGCTCTTGCAAGAGCTTTTCAAGCAATTTTGGATTCGCCGTTCCTCTGCTTTCTTTCATTCCCTGCCCCACCAGAAATTTAAGCGCATTTTCCTTCCCGTTCCGATACTCATTGACAATAGACATATTTTGTTTGATAACTTTTTCCACGACTTGACGGAGGTCCGTCTCACTGGTGTTTTGAAGCAATCCGCGAGCCTTTGCTGTTGCTTCCGGAGACCCTCCGCTTCGCACCATCTCCGCGAGAATATCTTTTCCGCCACGCGAAGAAATTTTTTCTTCCGCAAGCATTCGCATCAGCGAAACAAATTCCGAAGCGTTGAAGAGAAGCTTCTCAATACTCTTCCCTTCCTTCGCGAGAAGCCCCACAACATCGCTCAACAGGTAATTTACGGCGAGGCGCACAATTTCGGGAGTCGTTTCTCCGCTTCCAACAATTTCTTCAAAGAAAGCGGCGAGACGCTTGTCTCCCACAAACGATTCCGCGTCTTCGTTTCTCATGCCGAAATCCTTCCGGTATCGCTCTCGCTTCGCCGACGGAAGCTCGGGTATCTCTTTTAACAGAACGTCTCTGCCAAACTCCGGGATATGCGAAAGAGTAAGTTTCGGAAGATCAGGGTCCGGAAAATACCGGTAGTCGTGCGACTCTTCTTTTAAACGCTGTGAAAAAGTTTCCTGCTTCACTTCGTCCCACCCGCGCGTTTCCTGAACGACCCGCTCTCCACCCTCGAGACATTTTTCCTGACGAGATACTTCGTACGCAATCGCCCGCTCCACCGAACGAAATGAGTTCAGATTTTTTATTTCGACTTTCGTTCCCAATTTTTTTCCGCCAGAGGCGGATCCGCCTTCGGCGTGATTTCTTGCCACACTGACATTCGCCTCGACGCGCATTTCTCCTTTCTCCATGTTTGCTTCTCCCGCGCCGAGCGTGCGCAGAAGAAGCTGTAATTCTTTTGCGAACGCTCCCGCGTCTTCCGCGGAATGAATCACCGGTTCGGTAACCAATTCCATGAGCGGAACTCCGGCGCGATTAAAATCAATTAAACTGAAATCACCGCGCTCGCCCGCGGAGATACTCGGATGCTGCGAGCGCGCTGTGTCTTCTTCCAAGTGTATGCGCGTGATGAGCACGTTGCGAAGTTCGCCGCCGGAGATAAGCGGATATTTATACTGGCTTATCTGATACCCTTTCGGAATATCCGGATAGAAGTAATTCTTGCGATCAAATTCGGTAAAATCGGCAAGTTTCCCGCCGAGAGCAACGCCCATTTTTAAAATGTACCTCACCGCCTCTTTATTGATGACCGGGAGGGTTCCCGGATGGGCCATGCAGACGGGACAAATGTTCACATTGGGCCGTTTTTCGTCCGGATCGTTCTTACACCTGCAGAACATCTTAGTCTGTGTCTTAAGTTCTGCGTGTATTTCAAGGCCTATTGTCGGCGCATAATTGCTCATGGTAAGAATTTCCTATGTAAAGTGGAAATTGGAAGTACGCTTTATTGTAGCCCGATTTTGCCCTAATACATATACGTAACCTTCTTTTGTCAGCCCAATTCCCCTCCGGCAGTGTTATTCCAAGAAAAACACCAAGATACTGGGCCATGCCACAAGGCGAGGCTCTGAAATGTGGGCATCCGGAGATGTCTTGCTTACTCCGCTTCGTTGGTAAAAATCATGCTTTTTCCTTCAAAAGGACACTCAACTGGTCACCAAACTTTTTCAAGACATCGTCGTCTATAATGGACACATAAAGGACATTTTTGTTCAGGCGGAGAATGTCTTTTATGTCCTTTTTAAGTTTTTTGGCTTCCACCGCGTCGCTCTTGGTAAGAACGACAATTTCGGGTTTCGTCAGGAGTGCTTTGTCGTACGCTCCAAGCTCTTTGCGGACGGCCGCATAGGTACTTTCGAGGTTATCATCCTCTAGGGAAATACAGTGGAGAAGAAGCTTGGTCCGGCGTATATGGCGGAGAAACTTGTGCCCGAGCCCTTTTCCGAGGGAGGCCCCCTCGATAAGTCCTGGGATATCGGCAAGAACGTACCCGTAAAATGTGCCGAGGTTCGGGTCGAGCGTGGTAAATGCGTAAGCCCCCACCTTGCCTTTTGCGCGTGTGAGCGCATTGAGAAGGCTTGTTTTCCCCGCATTAGGGAGGCCGATGAAACCCGCGTCTGCTATGAGGCGCAGTTCGATGTGGAATACGTACCGCTGTCCTGGCTCGCCAGGCGTTGATTCTTGGGGAGAAACATTTCGCGAACCCTTGAAATGCTCGTTGCCGAAACCGCCGCGCCCCCCCTCCGCAAGGAGTTTCATTTCCCCTTCATGCAAAAACTCAAACGATTTTTTCGTCGCGCGATTCGTGATGACGGAGCCGATCGGTACATCTACAACCCGGTCTTCCCCGTTTTTGCCGTGTTTGCTGTTTTTCATGCCGTCTCCGCCCCTTCCGGCGGAAAACAATTTTACTCCGGTGTACCGTGCTAAAATGCCGACATCGCGAACAGCCCGCGCGTAGACGTTTCCACCCCCGCCCCCGTCGCCGCCGGAAGGACCCGAGAGATCTTTCCCTTTCATATGAAGCCAGCGCACAACACCGGTGCCGCCGTGTCCCGCTTCTGCGGTAATAGTAAGCTCATCAACAAATGCCATAGCCAATACTGTACCTTGTTAAAGAGGAGCGCGCTACTTGAGTTTGAAATGAAGACGGAGCGCTTTGTCATTTTCTATACTATCCACGATCATATACAGCAATTCTCTGCCGAAATTAAGATCCGCCTTGAGGAGCGCGATAAGCTCTTCACACGGATACGGATAGACCCAGACACTATCTTGAAGCCGTATGAATCCGGTTTGGATAAGAGTTGAACGCACTTGGTTGCGGGCTGTTTTCCTCTGCTCGGGTATATCAAAAATTATTACCCTCCATTTTTTATCCCAGCGTTTCTGTTTCGGGACCGTTCTTTCCCGCACATACGAAAGGTGTTGCTCCCCTTTCAGCGTAAGACGAGCAAAAGTTCCCCTGTCCGTTTTTTCCAAAAAAAGAAGCTTTCGGTCGAGGAGTTTTTTGAAAGCTTCGTTTGTTTTGTGTTTCTGTTGTTTGGTAAAACCGAGAGGTTTCAACAAAGAAAGAGCGTTCGGCGCCACCAAAGCGACCGAGAGCATACCGGCGGCTGCGATACTGCCAAGAACGGCTCGCTTAAGATGCGATTTCCGCAATTCTCTTTTTATTTCTTCTTCTATAGCTCCCATAGCGCGTATATTCTCGCACTTTCCTTCCCGCTGTTTCCAATGTCTCTGTATGATTTTGTTGTTTTTTGTCCCCGATGTGCCTTGTGTGCCCCCATGCGTTTCCCATGCGTCTATAGAGTAACTCTCAAGATACCATAGTCCCCACTTATAATGCTATAGCATAGCAAGTGGGGACTACCTTTGTGGAAAGCAAGTGTGGAGAAAAGTGGAGAAAAAACGAGAGGTGTAAAAAGGGGTAAAAGAGCGAGTGCGGAAGCAAGGGCTGAGGAAACAGAAACTGTTTCAAAGAAGTGAGCCTCTTGTATTTCCCATCCTACGCTCTACGATAGGAAACGATGGCTGAACCATGAGGCAATCGATACGAGAAGCGCCCCGAACAGCGCGGGCACAAAACCGGCGACGGAAAAACCGGGGACAAACGTCGCGACAAACCAAAAAAGGAGCGCGTTGAGGACGAATGCAAAAAGCCCGAAGGTGAGAATGGTAATGGGGAGCGTCAAAAGGAGGAGAACGGGTTTTATGGTGATGTTAAAGATGCCAAGCACGACAGCGACAGCAACGGCGCTGTAGAAACCCGAGAGAGTAATTCCCGGAATAACCTTCGCTGAGAGAAGAAGCGCGAAAGCGACAAGAAGAACCCTAGCTATGAGGTGAAGCATTCTTCCAGACTACCCTTTTTCCTTTCAAATGCAAGAACCGCGAGTGTAGCACACCCGTCTCCCGAGTACACACTCAAAGCGGAGCGAGCGCTCCCGGAAAGACAGTAGGGCTTGGCCTAGCGGCCATGAGCGCGGGCTTTGATGGGCGGCCCGCGCACCCGGGTACC
>CAYHWH010000037.1:0-5464 GCA_964360325.1 uncultured Candidatus Saccharibacteria bacterium
CAAGGGTGCTTTTGCGCCGCCGCAGGAAAGGAAGAGCCCGTCTCTCTCCTTAGAGTCTCTCTATGTTTTCGCCAGAAGGCCCTCGCGTGCGCCGGAGTTCTCCTCGTGGAGTTTTTTTGCCGGGGAAACGCTTTGCAGGAAGATTTATGACTCTTTCCGTTTCTGCGCAGGAGCCGTGCGCAAAAGAGCCGTTGTGTGTTGTTGTTATCGCCAAGAAAGTCGCTCCTCGGGCGGTCGACAGAAACCTCTTGCGCAGGAGGATTCGTTCGGTACTCAGGGAGTTTGCAAAAACAACTCCGAAGCGGCATGTTTTTATGGTGTATACAAAAAAAGGAATCATCAGCCTCCCATTCCACGCCCTCAAAGAAGAACTCACGCAACTTCTCCGCGCTTCAGCGTGAAAAAATTTTAAAAACGATCCAAACTCCCATTCTTTCACAGGAGCGGGCTCTCTTGAGAAGCCCTTCGCGGTCAGGTAGAATGGGCTAATGATTTCCGGTGCGTTCCACACGTTTCTGTTTTTACCCCTCTACAATTCTCTCGTCCTCATTCTCTCGTATGTGCCCGGGGCGGACATCGGTGTCGCCATTGTGCTCCTAACGGTTGCCGTCAGGCTTCTTTTCCTGCCGATCTTCTCAAAGACCATCAAGACGCAGATTCTCATGAAGAAGCTTGAACCGGAGCTCGCGCGTCTCAAGGAAACGTACAAAAAAGAACCGCAGGAGCAGGCTCGTCGCGTCATGGCACTCTATGCCGAGCACAAGGTAAACCCGTTTGCCACAATCTTCGTCGCGCTTGTGCAGATTCCCATTTTCCTCGCGCTCTATTTCGTTTTTCTTCAAAAAGGGTTCCCCGACATCAACATGGAATTTCTCTATCCATTCGTAACGGTTCCCTCCGCGGTCGGAGTTACCCTGTTCGGATTTTTCAATCTGACGCTTGCGCACAATATTTTTCTGGCGCTTCTCGCGGGAGTGAGCCAGTACGGACAGATTGCTCTTTCCCCGCTCGGCAGTTCGCTTCCAAAAGTAAAAAATCCCAGCTTCAAAGATGATTTTGCGAGAAGTTACCGAGTTCAGCTGAAGTACGGTCTGCCGGCAATGATAGCGGTTTTTAGCTGGGGGCTTCCGGCTGCCATTTCCGTGTACTGGATAACAAATAATGTCGTCGCAATTCTCCAAGAGCTTTTCATCCGCCGGCGACTTGAAGAGGAAGATAAAATCTTGTCCACAAGGAAACCCGCGGGAAAAGTTCTCCCGCAGGGGTAAATCGCATATGAATACCTCCTCCGTACAGGCCACCATACAGGAATTTTTGGAACGGCTCGGAGTCGTTGTCGAAGGAATTGATGAGCACAAGGTGGGGCCGCAGACTATTTTCAGGATTCGCTCGGGAGAATCGGGCCTCCTCATAGGCTCGGGCGGGGAGACATTGCGCGCTCTAAATCACCTAATACGCAGACTGGGAGAGCGCGCGCGCCCCTCTTCCGATACTGCGGCGGAGCCGCTGTCCTTTTTGGTTGATGTGAACGGGTACCACGCAAAGCGGATTGAGGAATTGCACCGGAACGCCCGCCTGCTTTCGGAGCGCGCGCGGCTCTTCCGGCATGACGTTGAAATGCCCCCCATGAGTCCCTACGAGCGCATGATAGTCCACGCATTTCTCGCCGAGGATCCGGATGTCGCCACCCAGTCCTCGGGCGAGGGACAATTTCGCCGCGTCGTTATTCGCTACGGCAAGCCTCGCAAAGAATTAAAACCGAACGAGTAATCACCACTACAGTTAACTGTAGTGGTGATGGTTAGCGGGCGGAGGTTGTTGTCGCCTGCGAAACCCGCACGCTCCAGAGCGTCAGGTCGTTTTTATTGACGAAAAGAAAATGCGTCTCGTTCGGAGTGAGCAGGGGCTGGGTGATGTCCATCTCCTTTCCCGTCTGGCTGAAGGTTGTTATGAGTTTGCCGATGCCTGTTTTTACATCGAGGCTCCAGAGGCCGTCTGAAAGCGGCAGTTCGCCTCGGTACCACGACTCAAGCGTCCCTCGCGGGAGCGCGCTGAACGGTACCCCGCAATACAGGAGAGAGCTTTTTTTATTCCAGACGCACTTTTCAGGAAATGTTGAGAGAGGACTCTCTTTGGGTGCGCCGGATGCGTTCAAAAGTATTGAAAGTTCGGAAGCAGGTCCTTCCGCAAGAGAGAAAAAGGATTTTACATCAGGACTTGCCAGAGACGAGAGGCCGAATGCATCGCCGAATATCCTCGTGAAAGCCCTCGTTTTTATATTAAAAAGATAGGAGAAGCTGGCGGCATTTTCCACAGGTTTGTTCGTAAAGAAGAGGGACCCCTCGTTCGGCCAGGAAATATTCCAGCCTGAAATCGGCGAGGAAAATATTTTTGCCGCGCTTGAGCCGTCCGGATTTGCGAGGGTTCCGAGGGCGCCGGTTCCGCTTTTTTCCATATAGAAAATCTTGTTTCCCGCGGGATTGACGACAATTTCCGTAATATCGTCGGAGAGGAATACTCCCGAGAGCTTTCCTTCGCCGCTTGACGTTGTTGTCGCGATAAGCGCCGAGTATGTTTTCAATTTTTCCCCGTCAAGGTAGCGCAGAATGAGGCCCCGTCCGCTCCCGAACCAGAGAACTTCCTGGACACGGGGGACGGTCATGTTGGAGAGTCGCGTGGTTGCGAGCGAGTCGGCCCTCGTTTCAAACACGTTCCCGCTGCTCCGCTCCATGTAGCGTATGATTTCCGAATTTCCGCGGAGGAACGTCGTTGCGCCGACAACGGGAGCGGTCGTGATTTGCCGGATTTCCGGCACAACTCCGGCAGACGGCGTTCCGCTCAAATCGTTCACCACCGCTCCCTGTTCCGGGGAAGATAGCGAAGAAGGATTGTTCAAGGAGCCGTTTGGGAGCAATCCCCTCGAGGGTTGGTTTATGAGAGGAGTTCCTCCGACAAGCAAAAAATACACCAGCACCGCCAACGCAACGATAACTGCAGAGCCGATACTAAGAAGAAAAATGGTTTCCTTTTTCATACCCTCATATTATTTTTTTCTCTCTATTATTTCACAAGAAAAAACAACTCCCTTGCCGGCTTCTATTTTTTTAGAAATTTGACCAGCCTGTCCAGAACATTGGTTGTAGAACGTATTTGTTTCTTTCTCAACCGCCACCATTTTTTCCTCCGTATTCAGTTTGTCGGGTGCAATAACGTACTCTACCGTACGGACGGGCGTGTATTTGCCGGAAATCACATCCAAGAGGCCGGTACCAAAAGGGGGCCCAAACCCTCCACCAATCACTGTTCCGCCGGCTGGAGTAGCCGTTTCTTTTGCCGAAAACTCAAACCTTGAAATCAGAGGCGCGGAAAAAGCTTTTTCCATCAGTACCGATGCATTTTGGGTCGGTTGGACGGGGGCCAGCTCCTCTCCTTTAATTTTCACAACCGTCACCCCGCCGGTGATATTGGTGAGGTTCGGGTTGATGATGGAAAGCAACATGAAGGTGCCGAGCGCGAGCAGAAGTCCGATGAGCGCGTCAAGAATTTTTTCCCGCGATTCCCCTTTCCCGCGTATCGACTCGACGGTCATGTATTTGAAGCCTGCCCAAACAATACGCACAATCGCAATCGCCGCCGCCGCCGCGATGAAGAGGCGGAACAGGCTGTTGAAAAAAGTTGCGAAGTCCACACCCGGTTTTACTCCCGGTATGGAGACGAGAGGAATGAACCCGCCCACGTGTTGTGCCGCAAGGGCAAGCGTACCCCCCGTTCCCCAGAGGAGAGCTGTTGCCGCGACGTATGCCAGGATTTTTTTCTCTCGTTTCATATTATTGCGCTGTTTGCGTAAAAGGTGAATTTTGCCCGCCTGTCTGCGCGGCTATAGTCCGCTCCGCGCTCTGCATGAAGGAGACGGCGTGCTCCACAACAAGGCGTATGGAAGCGGCCCCTCCGCTCGCACCCGCCTTGTTCAAAACAATTGTACCGCGATCACTTTGATTTGTGGCGAGAGAGGCCCCGTTCACGGTCCATGTATAAGAGAGGTTTTCGTTTCCCCTGCTCTCGGCCGAAAAAGCGAAAGGAATTGCGACGACACGCTCTTCTTCTTTGGCGAGCGTGAAGATATTCGGGAGAGAACGGTCAAAACGCATTCCAAGGGCGGGGTCGTCCTCGTAGAGGAGAATTTTCGGGTTGCTCACGGCAATTGTGGTTTGGGATGCCGCGACAAGCGACCCGTTCTGCGCCGAGACATCAACTCTAATGGTCATTGTTCCGATGTTCGGCGCAGTAAGCGTAAGGGTGTTTTTCCCAACGCCGGAGAGGCTTCCGAGCACGGTGCCGTTCTTGCTCCAGCGATACACGACGTTTGAGCCAGCAATTTCAGGACCGCCTTGCGAGGACGCAAGATGCGGAATTGCTACAAACAAGACGCGGCCCCCCGGGGCGGCGGGACTTCTCCCGCGGTAAAACGGCGAAATGTACCCGTCGGATTCCCAGAGGAGATCAACGCTCGCGGCTCGAACAAGCAATTTCTTCGTCACGCTTCCCGCGCCCAATTCCGCGGTGACGGAAATGTCGGTGCCGCTGCCGAGCGGGCCGGTGGAAAACTGAAATTGTTTCAACCCGACTCCGGATGCTTTCAGCGACCCGTTTTGAAACCAGGAAATTTTTGAACGGTCCAGATCCTCTGCCGAGCCGAGGAGGTCTACGGTAACTTGCGTATTTGGCCCCGGAAATTCGGGAGAGACCCTTGTTTCTATGCCGCCACCAAGACCGTTTGCGGGAAGCCCGAAAGGGGTTTCCGCGGCGAATCCAATCTGGGGCGACACGGCGAACAGGAGCGCGCCGAATAGAAAAGCTGGTGCCAGTGCCGCAAAAACCGTCCCAGCCGTATTTTTTTTAAGAAGAAATGTCATGGCGTTTTTGTTTCTTCGGGCGCGCCTTCGGCGAGATCTTTTTTCGCCTTTCTGATGGCGAGAATTTGCGACGGGTCGGAGGTGATTATCTGGTCTTCGGTGTACGAGGCGATTGTTTTAATGGCGACGTGCTTGAGTCCTGCAAAAAATATTCCCTCGCCGACATCGGATTCGAGCAGGAGGTACTTTTCCTCGTCGCTCAAATTGAATATCTTCTGCACCGAGTCAATGGAGCTCGGCGACTGCTTCAGGAGGAGCTGAATCGACGAGTTGGTAATCATCGGCAGGCCGTAGGGGGACTTGAGGAAGTCGTCCACGTCCTGGGTTATGGTCGCAAGCCCCAGGTAGTATTTTCGCCCGCGCTTGGCCATGCTGTAAAGGAACGACGCAGTGTCGGCGGACTTCATCATCCACCACGCCTCATCAATCACAAGAAGGCGTTTTTTAAGTTCTTTCCGAACAGCATTCCAGATAAAATGGGTGATGATGTACATTGCGACCGGCTTCAGGTCGTCTTCCATGTCGCGGACGGAAAAAACAACGAATTTTTT
>CAYHWH010000038.1:0-5368 GCA_964360325.1 uncultured Candidatus Saccharibacteria bacterium
GCGGCGTGTCCCGGCGCGTCAATGTGCGCATAGTGGCGCTTGTCGGTCTCGTACTCATTGTGCGAGAGCGAAATGGTAATACCGCGCGCCTTCTCTTCGGGCGCGTTGTCGATTTCGTCGACTTTTTTCTCCTTGACGTTTTTCCCCGCGAGGAAAAGAACGTGGAGAATCGCAGCCGTAAGCGTGGTCTTGCCATGGTCGACGTGACCGATGGTGCCAACGTTGACGTGCGGCTTGCTTCTGTCAAATGTTGCCATTGTTTTTATTTTTAGCTGGCGGAGGTACGTACGAGAGCCGAGGGCGCGAGAACACCGCCTCAACTCCGACACCTACCGATTCCGCCGCAAACTTATAATGCTAAACGACGTGTTGCGTACTGGCGCGTCCGGAGAAGCCTACCGCCCCGCACAAGCGAAGCGCGTAAACAAAAACGACGCACCATTGCGATGGGGACATAGTAGCAAATCGCGAAAAAGAGTCAACACTGGAAAAAACTCTTTATCTCAAGGGGTGTTTCCGAACGAAATTACTTCCTCGCTTCAATGATAGAGGCCGCAACGTTCGGCGGAACCACGGCGTAGTGGTCGAATTCCATCGTGGAGGATGCGCGCCCTTCCGTCATGGAGCGCAGAGCGGTCGTGTAGCCGAACATTTCCGAGAGCGGCACCTTCGCCGTAATGACTTTGTTCATGCCGCGGTCTTCCATGCTTTCGATTGCTCCTCGTTTTCCGTTGATATTTCCGGCGATGTCGCCCATGAATTTCTCCGGCGTTACGATTTCCACCTTCATGACCGGCTCAAGAATGACCGGCTTCGCGCGCCTGGCGGCTTCCTGAAACGCCTGACTGCCTGCGATTTTGAAAGCAATTTCGGAAGAGTCAACGTCGTGGTAGGAACCGTCATAGAGTTCGCAGGAAATGTCCACCATGCGATATCCGGCGACGATGCCGCGCTCCATCGCCTCAACGACGCCCTTCTCCACCGCAGGAATAAACTCGTTCGGAATGACGCCGCCCTTGATGGCGTTGATAAATTCAAAGTGGTCCTCGCGCGAAACGTTCTTGGCGATTTTCTTTCCTTCCTTGAGAGGCTCGAGGGGTTTGAGGCGCAAACGCACGTGGCCGTACTGGCCGCGGCCTCCCGTCTGCTTGATGTATTTCGCTTCTGCTTCCGCTTCTCCTTGAATTGTCTCCCGATAGGCGACCTGCGGCTTGCCGATGTTCGCTTCAACGGAAAATTCGCGCTTCATGCGGTCAACGAGAATATCAAGATGGAGCTCGCCCATGCCGGAGATGACGGTTTCCATCGTCTCCTGGTCGCTTGAAACTTTGAACGTTGGGTCTTCGTCGGAGAGCTTCTTGAGCGCCATGCCCATTTTTTCCTGGTCTGCTTTTGTCTTCGGCTCGATGCGCATGGAGACAACCGGTTCCGGGAATTTAATCTGCTCAAGCACGATGGGGTTGTTTTCGTCGCAGAGCGTGTGCGATGTCTTGGTGTTCTTCAGCCCAACAGCAGCGGCAATTTCTCCCGCAAACACCTTTTTCACTTCTTCGCGCTGGTTTGCCTGCAGACGCACGATGCGGCCGAGGCGCTCGCGTTCGCCGGTTGTGGAGTTGTAAAGGTAACTGCCCGCCTCAATGGTGCCCGAATAGACGCGGAAGAATGTCAGCTGTCCGACAAACGGGTCCGCCTGAAGCTTGAACGCAAGCGCGGAGAACGGCTCGGCGTCGTCCGCATGGCGGAGCACCTCTTCTCCCGTCTTTGGGTTGATGCCCCGAACGGGCGGAAGATCAAGGGGCGAGGGGAGGTAGTCCACAACCGCGTCGAGCACCAGCTGCACGCCTTTGTTTTTGAGCGCAGAACCGCAGTATACGGGAAAAATTTTATTCTCAAGCACCGCTTTTCGAAGCACGCTCTTTAGGTCGGCAATTCCTATTTCCTTTCCCTCAATATATGCGTGCGTAAGCGCGTCGTCATGCTCCGCGATTTTCTCGACGAGCTCGTGGCGATATTTTTCCGCCTCGGCAAGGTGCGATTCCGGAATTTCTCCTTCAACCACGTTGCTCCCCATCTCGCCCTCAAAGTGGTACGCTTTCATTTTCATAAGGTCAATGACGCCTTCGTGCTTGTCTTCTTCGCCGATGGGAATTTGCAAACGAACCGCCGCCTTGTTGAGGCGCTCCAGAATGCTCTTGTAGGAACGCTCGAACGAAGCGCCCGTACGGTCAAGTTTGTTGATGAAACAAACGCGGGGAACCTGCGCTTCGTCGGCGTAGCGCCAGTTGGTCTCCGACTGCGGCTCGACGCCGGCAACGCCGTCGAAGACGACGACCGCTCCGTCGAGCACGCGCAGAGAGCGTTTCACCTCAACGGTGAAGTCGATGTGCCCCGGCGTGTCGATGATATTGAAACGGTACTTATTTTCCGGCGCGACAGGCTCGTCCGTCTTGTTCCAGAAACACGTGATGGCCGCGGCGGTGATGGTGATGCCGCGTTCGCGCTCCTGCTCCATCCAGTCAGTGACCGTCTCGCCCTCGTGCACTTCGCCGATTTTGTGCGTCATTCCCGTGTAATAGAGAATACGCTCCGAGGTCGTGGTTTTCCCCGCGTCAATGTGGGCGATGATGCCGAAGTTCCGAATTTTTTTGAGCGGATAATCCCGTTCCATGAGTATGATTCGTAACAGTACGTGCTAATAAAGAAAACCCCGGAGGCGCACTTTGAAATTACCAAGCGAAATGGGCAAACGCCTTGTTTGATTCCGCCATCCTGTGCGCATTCTCGCGCTTCTTGACCGCTTCGCCCTCGTTTTTGGAAGCGGCAATGAGCTCGTCGGCGAGGCGTTTGTGCATTGCCATGCCTTTCTTTGATTTTGCGGCTTCGAGAATCCACCGCATCGAGAGCGAGAGGCGCCGTTCGGGCCTCACTTCGCGCGGAACCTGGTAGTTCGCCCCGCCGACGCGGCGGCTGCGCACTTCCATGAGAGGTCCGACATTTTTGAGCGCCGCTTCAAACACCTCAAGCGGCGCTTCCGTTTTTTCTTTTTCCTTAACGAGCGAGAGCGCGTCGTAGACAACCTTCCGCGCGACGCTCTTCTTTCCTTCCTGCATAACGTAATTCACAAACTTCTCCACTTTCGTCGAGCCGTAGAGATAATCAGGGGAAAGGGGACGCCGCGCTTTTAGTTTTCGTCGCATATGAATTATTTCTTAGACGGCTTCTTGACCCCGTAGCGGGAACGGCCGTTTTTGCGGTTTTCAACGCCCGTCGCGTCAAGACGCCCGCGCACAATGGTGTAGCGCACGTTGATGTCTTTCACGCGGCCGCCGCGCACAATGACCACCGAGTGTTCCTGCAGGTTGTGTCCCATGCCGGGAATGTACGCCGTCACCTCCATGCCGTTGGTGAGGCGAACGCGCGCAATTTTGCGGATTGCGGAGTTCGGTTTCCTAGGCGTGGTGGTCGTCACTTTCGTGCAGACTCCGCGCTTAAAAGGCGCCGGGTAGAAAGTCGGACGATTTTCAAGCGTGTTGAAACCGCGCTGAAGAGCAATCGCTTTTGATTTTGCGTTTACTTTTCTGCGCTTTTTACGGAGAAGCTGATTAATGGTGGACATATATACAAAAAATACGCACGAGGCGTACGAAGACTCTACTACGGCAACAACTCGAATGCAAGCCCTTAAAACGCCACAGAGCCGATGATAAGACCCGTTATGAACGAAATAAGACGCCCAATGACCGGAGCGAGCAGGTAAAGCGCCGCCAGCACCACGACAAAAGCGCCGAAAAGATTCTGTTCCATCACGCCTCGAAGACGGTCGTACGAAAGCGAGAGCGAGCCCGGAAGAATGGCGGCAAGCACTTTCGAGCCGTCGAGCGGCGGAATGGGAATAAGGTTGATGACCGCAAGAAGCGTATTAATAACAACCACCGCCGTCGCAAGGCTTATAAATGCGGGCGAAAGAAAATCGTGGGCGAAACGCACCAAGAGACCAAAAATGAGCGCGAGTAAAATATTAACAGCGGGGCCGGATCCGGCAACCAACGCTTCCCCCGCACTGGCAGGCAGGCGCCATTTTCGCGCATCAAGGTTGTACGGATTATACGGCACCGGTTTCGCCCAGCCGAAAAGAAAAGGCGATTGCGAGAGGAGCATGAGCCCCGGCAAAATGACGGACCCGAACATATCCAGATGCTTCAGCGGATTGAGCGTAAGACGCCCCGCCATGCGAGCCGTCGGGTCTCCGAGCGCTTCGGCGACGTAGCCATGCGTCACCTCGTGGAGAACGACGGAAAGAATCAGAACAACGAGAAGAAAAAACGTATCGACTTGCATACGCACCAGTGTATACGGTTTGCGGCGCGGGTGCCAGAGGAAATCTTGCAGATGCGCGGGAACTCTGCTATATTCACTCCGCTCTGCGGAGCCAGACCTACCGCAGACGCTACAACCTAAACTCTGAATCTCATGGCGAAAATTTGCCCCATCACAAAAAAAACATCCCAAGTGGGAGGCGGCTACAGCAACCGGACCCGCGCCACGAAATTCGCGCGAACCGGAAAAGTCCGCCGTCAGCCGAACATGCAGAAAAAGCGCGTCTACATTCCAGAACTCAAGCGCAGCATATTGCTCACGCTTTCAACTTCCGCAATCCGCACCATCGGCAAGCGCGGAGCCTACCAAACGCTCAAAAAAGCGGGCTTACTTTAAGTAAGAAGGAAAAAAACCACCACTACAGTTAACTGTAGTGGTGGTTTTTTAGTTCTGCCATATTTTTTCTCCGTCGCTCTTAAACAAAATCGTGCCGGAGGTAACGGTTGAAAGATAGGGGATACCGAGAGTCTCGACGCGCTCAAGCGTCTCTCTCGCCGGATGTCCGTAGCGGTTGTCTTTGCCGACGGAGATAACGGCGACGCTTGGGGCAACGACGGAGAGAAACGCCGCGCCGTTTGAATACTTTGACCCGTGGTGGCCGAGCTTGAGAACATCGCACGGGAGGCGCGAGTCTGCAAGCGTATAGAGAATGTAGGATTCAGCTGTTTTTGTCGGAGCATCGCCGGTAAGCAAAAAACACGTCCTGCCGTAACGGACTTCCGCGACAACCGAAGCATCGTTCGTATCGTCGCTTTCTATGTCGCGGTCGGGAAAGAGAATCTGCAGTTCAGCTCCATCGCCGAGCGAAATCCTCATGCCGCGGCGCGCGAGCGTCTTCGGGATACCCTGAAGGACGACTGTTTTCTCAAGCGCAGTGTACACGGCGGTGTCGTTCGCGATTCCGGGCTCAAAAAAATGAGACACGCGGTAGTACGAGAGAATATCGACAAGACCCGCGATGTGGTCCTTGTCCGGATGCGTGGCGATAACC
>CAYHWH010000039.1:0-5094 GCA_964360325.1 uncultured Candidatus Saccharibacteria bacterium
AAAAGGCCGGCTGCGTGCTCGCGAACATCGGCGCGGAAACGGTTTCCATCGTCGGCTTTGCAGACGGGATTCCTTTTTCGCTGAAAGGCTTCCCCACGGGCTCGTCCGATATCACCAACGACATTGCGCTCAATCTGCGGGTTCCGCTTGAAGAGGCGGAGCAAATAAAACTCGGCGGGTTCGGAAGCGCGCTCTACTCGAAAAAGAAACTGGATGACATTACGAATGCGCGCCTCGGCGATATTTTTCAGCTCATCGCCGCACACTTGAAAAAAATCGGCAAACACGAGCTTCTTCCGGCTGGCATCATTCTCACCGGCGGCGGCTCCGGAATAGCGACCGCGGGCGATTTGGCGAAAGCAGCGCTTCGGCTTCCCGCACGGATTGCCATGGTCTCCTGCAGCGTCGGCGGCAAAACCCAGCAGAAGGATTCTTCGTGGGCGGTCGCCTACGGCCTCACGATTTGGGGGCTCGGAAGCGAAGAAGAAATGGGAGACGGCATCAAGCTTCCGGCGCGCACCGGCAGAAATCTCGTTTCATGGCTCCAGCAATTTCTCCCGTAGCTGAAGATTTCTGTCTTAATATTCAGAAACAAAACAAAAAAATGTCAATGTGTTTGCAATTTAAAAACCTCTGGTATGATAGGGGCCTCATACTATTTAGCAGGTAAATTAGAGTTATGCCCCAAGTACAACCAGAGGTAGAGGCGTTCGCACGGATTCGCGTGGTCGGTGTCGGTGGTTCGGGAAAGAACGCCGTAAACCACATGGTCAACTCAAAAATAAAGGGGGTTGATTTTATTGCCGTCAATACGGACGCGCAAGATTTGCATCATTCGCTCGCGAAAAAGAAAATTCACATAGGAAAAAATCTTACGCGCGGACTCGGCACCGGCATGAACCCGGAACTCGGCAAGCGCGCGGCCGAAGAAACAAAAGAAGAACTGCAGGAATCGCTGAAAGGCTCCGACATGGTTTTCATCGCCGGCGGCATGGGCGGCGGCACGGGCACCGGAGCGTCTTCGATTATCGCGCGCACCGCGAAAGAAATGGGCGCGCTCACGGTCGGCGTCGTTACGAAACCGTTTGCGTTTGAAGGACTCCAGCGCGGACGCCTTGCCGAGCAGGGGCTCGAAGGTCTCCGCAAGGAAGTCGACGCGCTCATCGTTATCCCGAACGACCGCCTCCTCGCCACCGTTTCCAAAGAAACAAGCATCCGCCAGGCGTTTGCCCTCTGCGACGACATCCTTCTCCAAGCGGTTGAGGGCATTTCCGATCTCATCACGACGCCGGGAATCATTAATGTGGACTTCGCCGACATCCGCTCCGTCATGGAAAACGCGGGTTCCGCGCTCATGGGTATCGGACGCGCCACGGGCGACAAGCGTGCGGAAGAGGCGGCGCGCGCCGCCATAAACTCCCCGCTCCTCGAACTCTCCATCAACGGCGCAAAAGGTGTGCTCTTTGCGGTTGCGGGCGGAGATGACCTCGGCATGCTCGAGGTGCAGGAGGCAGCAAAAATAATCACCGAGTCCATAGACCCGAACGCAAAAGTCATTTTCGGCGCGATCAAAGACGACAAGCTGAAAAAGGGCGAAATAAAAATCACCGTCATCGCGACCGGTTTCCCCGACAGCATCATGCACAGCAGCAATCGCGGACCTTCCCTCTTCGGAGCGGCTGAACGCGGAGAAAAAGACAAGGAAGAAGTGAGAAATAAAATTTACAGTGCCATCGGCATCGGCGCGCAGGACGAACAGAAAGACAAGAAACCTGCTGAAAAAACGGATGCAAAAAAACCAGAAACCTCTCCCTCGAAAAAAGTCATAGACGAGGAAGACGACTGGGGTTCGGTGCCCGCATTCTTGCGCCGGTCCAAGCTCAAGTAAATAACGGAGAGCTCTTTTCCCATGTACGATCTCGTTATTATCGGGGGCGGTCCGGCCGGCGTTGCCGCTGGCGTCTATGCCGCCCGCAAACAGCTGAAGACATTCCTCATCGCGGAGGAGTTCGGCGGCCAGAGCAGTGTGTCGCTTGAGGTCCAAAACTGGATCGGCACGCCTTCCATTTCGGGCATTGATTTTGCAAAAGCGCTTCGCGCGCACCTGGAAACGTACGCCGGAGACATGGTTGAGATACGGGACGGAGAGCGCGTCGTCGCGATTGAAGAGAAAAAGGGCGGCGGATTCTCCGTGAAGACAAGCTCCGGAGAGACCCACGAAACAAAAACCGTATTCGTCGGAAGCGGCGCTTCGCGCAGAAAACTTGAGATACCCGGCGCGAAAGAATTTGAACAAAAAGGAGTCGTGTACTGCGCGTCGTGCGACGGCCCGCTGTTCTCCGGCATGGATACCGTTGTTATCGGCGGAGGCAACGCCGGATTCGAGAGCGCGGCCCAGCTCCTCGCCTACGCCAAAAGCGTGACACTCGTCAACCGAAGCGAGAGATTCAAAGCGGACCCGATTACCGTCAAGAAGGTGCTCTCCAACCCGAAAGTCACTGCGCTCCTCAACAGCGATCCGGTTGAAATCAGGGGAGGCGCGTTCGTCAGCTCTTTCGTCTACCGCGACAAAAAAACTGGAGAAACGAAAGAAATTCCGGCACAGGGAATATTTGTTGAAATCGGCATCATCCCGAATACCGCCTTTGTAAAAGACCTGCTTGAACTTGACCCGTACAGCCGAGTCGTCGTCGACCCGAAGAACCAGCGAACGACCGTTGAAGGCATCTGGGCCGCGGGCGACTGCACGAACGAGCTCTACCACCAAAACAACATCGCCGCGGGCGACGCGGTCAAAGCGCTCGAGGATATTTATTTATACGTGCACGGGAAATAAAAAATTATGGAACAGCCGCCCAAAGAACCACAAAAAGAAGAAAATACTGGCCCCTTTTCACCTGAAGAAATCAACCAGGCTCGAAATCAAATACTGGCGATACTGCAGAACATAGAGCGTGAAGGCGCCGTTGATTCCGAGAGAGACGAGATACGCAACATCCTTTCAGGGATGGAACACGGGAAGCTCGAACCTAAAATGGCCGTTGAAAAGGCGCTGAATATTCTGGAGCAAAGACAAAACTACCATTAAAATTCTGAAACAAAGAAAAAACGGGCGTCCTTGCGAACGCCCGTTTCGTTTCGCGTGTACATTGTTCACAAACGGCGAGCCGATCCTGAAAACGGCGTGCACGCGTGCAAATAGAATGCGAATATGAAAGAAATCGACATGAGACTCTCGTAGAGGTACAGGATCTCCCCTGTCCCGAAAAATATTTCGTTAAACCCGACATACGAGCTTTGGGAGAAGACAAGGAACAGAACAGTTCTCGCGAACACTCTCAGACGTGTATGCTCGTCACGGATCCGCTCCCTGCGGAATGTTTCATCGTCCTCCGCATTTTTGTTCAAGCGGAAAATCATGAGAAGAAACGCAACAAGCGCCGTTTCTCAGAAAAACCAGAAGGCCGGTATCCCGCCGAAGAGAAAAGCGACTCGAACGGTGGCGCCGATGCTCGCGAACAACGCAAGCGTGAGAAACCAATTTGCCAGCCAGAAGTTGGTGTGCCCTCTGGAAACGCGCTGAAACGCGTGCGCGAGGCGTTGGAACGGGAACAGTATCACCTGATCAACTACGCTGAGAGAAATCCGCATAGCCTGACTCTCCTCATACAAGGTGGAAGAATGAACGCGCTTGAGCAAAAGTAACCAATCAACGCCTAAGAGTCAAGAAAATACACCCCGATAAGGCGCGGAAGTTTTGGGCGTGCGTGATTTAGTGGCCGTGGCCGCTCTCCGCCTCCCCCGTAAAGATATTCGGGTCAGCTTCGCCCTCCACGTGTAGCACTCCCCATGCGCCGCGATCAAGCCGCGCGAGCGCGTGGTCGACCAGCACATAATTTCCGGGGTACTCAACTTTAAACTCAACGGTTGCCGCGCCTCCCGCGGGAATGAGCGTCGTCTGGACGCTTAGGGCCGGCGGGCTCGCCAAATCTCCTTCCCGATATACCCTGTCGAATATTTCCCCGATAACGTGAAAACTTGAGATGAGATTTACGCCGCCGTTCCCCACGTACATTCGCACCGTTTCGCCGACTTCCGCATTCAGCGTGTCAGCCAGCGCTCCGGTGCGCCCGTTGAAAACGATGTACTGCGGCTTCCCGTCGAGCATCGCTTCCGCGTCAAAGAGCTGGAGGCCTTTCCGGCCGAGCGCGCCTACGCTGTAAAATTCTCCCTGCATGACGTAGAACTCTTTGTCAACGTTCCGCAAACCACCTTTCGGTTCAACGAGAATGAGCCCGTACATGCCGTGTGCCATGTGGTTCGCCACATTGGGATGCGCGCAGTGATACACGAAGATTCCAGGATTGAGCGCCTTGAATGTTATTGTTTTGCTTTCGCCCGGCGCCGCTATCGTCGCCGCCGCGCCTCCGCCGGGACCCGTCACCGCGTGGAGGTCAATGCTGTGGTGATGGAGACTCGTCGGGTCGTTACGGAGCGTCAGTTTTACCGTGTCGCCTTCGCGCACGCGCAAAAAAGGGCCGGGCACGGTGCCGTCGAACGTCCAGTAGTTGAACGTGACGCCGGGCGCCATTTCCGCAACGACTTCTTTCGCGGTGATATTAATTTCAACCTCTGCGGCATTTCTGCGCTCGATTGGCGCAGGTACATCGGAAGGATTCCGCGCGATGTCTTTCACCTGCTCAAACGTGCTGAAGTTTTTGAAAAAATTCAGCACGTTTGAAAACGGAAGCACGGGGCCGCTTGAAGGGCCATACGTTTTCAGGAAAAATGGATATTCAAAGGCGTGCGGCAGGCCGTTTGGCACATAGAAAGCAACCGAGACCCCGAGAAAAACCACCAACAGGGCAATGGTTATTTTCCGAGAATGGAGCCGCCGCAGAACCAAGTAAAGAAACAGAGCCGCAAACGCGTACGCGATGAAAAGTCCGAGAGCTTGGACTACATACTGCCAAAGGTACGATAAGGATTCGGGCATACGGTTGATAGTATAAAATTATCTTAGCCACTCCGAAAAAGATTTCGGCCAGCCAAGCAACAGGAGCAACGACAGCGGAGCGCCGACGTTTGCGAAAC
>CAYHWH010000040.1:0-5061 GCA_964360325.1 uncultured Candidatus Saccharibacteria bacterium
CCGCACGAGCGGGACTCCTCCCGTCCGCGCGAGCTCTTCAATGAGTGCGATGTCGAGGCGCGGGTTCGGCGCACCGCGGAGCATACCGTGGATGTTCCCAACCGCGGGCGCGACAAGGTCGACGCCGGTCTCCGTGGTGAATTTTTTCAATTCGTCGGGATGCGTCATTTCCTTCCGCGTGAGCGCGGCTCCCTCGGGCAATGCGTCGAGTACCTTTGACGACGTGCCGATGTAACCGAGTTCTCCCTCGACGAGAATGTCCGTCTGCCGGCTGACGGATTGCTTCCGCGCATATGCGACGCACTCCTTTGTTATGCCGATGTTCTCCTCAAGCGGCAGTTTCGCACCGTCAAAAATGACCGCATCGTATCCCGCGTCAACCGCCTTTTGCACGCCGGAAAGCGAGTACGTGTGGTCAGCGTTGAGGTATATCGGGTAGTCGTAGGTTTCGCGCAGATTTCGCACGAGAGCGACTGCCTCACCCGAACCGATGAAATCGCGCTCGCCCTCGGATGTGCCGACGAGAACGGGAACGGAAAGCTCCCGCGCTGCTTCAAAAATGGCGTTGAGCTGTTCGCTGTCGGAGAAGTTGAAATGGCCGAGGGCAATTTTCTTCGCCTGCGCTTCGGCAATGATTTCTCGGAGAGTCTGCATAAAAATAGTATACCCCCGCGGCAACTTTCACGAAAGTTGCCGCGGGATTCCGCGCACGCCCGTATGCTATACTTTTTGGCATGAGTAACCGCCAGTTCATCGCCGTCGGAGACACCACCATGGATACGTTCATCCGCCTGAAAGAAGCGGAGGTGCACTGCGACATCGACAAAGAAAATTGCACGATTTGCATGCGTTTCGGAGATAAGCTTCCCTATGAATTCGTCGAGGACGTGCCTGCCGTCGGAAACGCGGCGAATGCCGCGGTCGCAGCCGCCCGCCTCGGGCTTTCCTCCGCTCTTGTCACTGATGTCGGCGACGATAACATCGGAAAAAAAGATCTGGCGAGTCTCAAGAAAGACGGCGTTGATGAAACATTCGTTTCGATACACAAGGGAATGAAAAGCAACCACCACTACGTGCTCTGGTACGACGCCGAGCGCACCATTCTCGTGAAGCACGAGGAGTATTCGTACCGATTTCCGGACATCGGCGAGCCGGTATGGCTCTACCTTAGCTCTCTGGCAGACCACTCGCTTCCCTACCACAAGGAAATCGAAACGTACCTCGCGACGCACCCGAACATACGGCTCGCCTTTCAGCCCGGCACGTTTCAAATGACGCTCGGCGTTGAAAAATTAAAAGGCATATACGAGCGGGCCAATGTTTTTGTGTGTAATACCGATGAGGCAAGGCGCATTTTAAAAACGGAGGAAGAAGATGTTCATGCATTGCTCGCAAACATTCGCGCTCTCGGCCCCAAAATCGCGCTCATCACCGACGGACCGAAAGGGGCGTACGTTTCCGACGGAGCGGAAACGTGGTTCATGCCACCGTATCCGGACGTACAACCTCCGTACGACCGCACCGGCGCGGGAGATGCTTTCGCGTCCACGTTCGTTGCGATGCTCGCGCTTGGAAAATCAATTCCCGAAGCTCTCTCCTTTGCTCCCATAAACGCAATGTCGGTTGTGCAAAACGTTGGCGCACAGAAAGGACTCCTCTCGCGCGAAGCGCTTGAAACATACCTCTCTAAAGCACCAACGGATTATAAGCCGAAGCGGCTCTCGTAGAGCAGTTACGTTCCGAGGAGCTGACGCAACCGTTCTTGCACTTCTTTAAATACAGCTTCCGGTTCAAGATTCGTGGTATCCGCGACGATGTCGAATTTTGTTTCGTCAAAATGGTTCGGAATGCCGTAGAGCGAGCGGTAGTGTTCCCGTTCGTTTTTGAGCCTCTCCTCTGTTTCAGAAAGCATCTCGCCTAAAGAGCGATGCGAATTTTCTTTTCGAAGCAATTGCCGCCGCGCGCCCTCCTCGGAGCTGACCTTCAAAAGAATATTTATGGTCTGAAATGGCGACGCTTGAAATGGGGCGATTCGCCCCTCGACAAGAATATTGTCTTTGGTTTTCATAATCTCCGCCTGCCGGTCGTCAACACTTCTTTCGGCCGCGGGATCCGCCGAAATGTACTTGTAAAATTCTTCAATGGAAAGATTCTTCTCTTTCGCCATGTCGCGAAAAATTCCGCCGGTGTAGTAGTACCCGTAGCCGAGAAATTCAGACAGGCGCTTCGAGAGCGTCGTCTTGCCGGAGCCGGGGTATCCGCTGATGCGTATGACCGCCATGAAAATTAAGATTTTGAAACAAGCATAAAACGCGGACGCGGCGTGCCGTCGTGGTGCACCGACTCTCCCAGAAATTCTTCCTTTGTGCGCACCCAATACTTTGACACTTCGTTGTCGTAGAGCGCTTCGTAGACGACATACTCAACCAGCTTCTTGTCTTTTGCAAGAAAAAGAAGCCGGTATCGGCTGCCGGTGCGTGTATGTTCGTAGACTGCGTCAATAATGAGCGGCATCATATAGATTTTCGGGCCGCGGCCCTTCGAGCCGCTTCCATGATGTGCAAAACACCCATGCCGTAGTGCTCAATGAGCTCTTCCGGCTTTCCCGACTGTCCGAATTGGTCGCGAACGCCGATAAATTCATGCGGGACTGGATGATACTGCGCCAGAAGTTCGGCGACCGCGCTTCCGAAACCTCCCGCAATTTGGTGCTCCTCCGCGGTAACGACCGCGCCGGTTTTTTTTGCGGCATCGAGAATCGTTTTCTCATCGAGCGGCTTGATGCTCGGGCTGTTTACCACGATGCTTCCGATTCCCTCTTTCTCCAGAGCCTGCGCCGCTATGAGCGCGTTATAGAGGAGCGTTCCTGTAGAAAATATCGCGACACGCGGCTCGCTTGATTCCCAAAAGATTTCCGCCGCGCCGATTTTAAAAGGCGTTTCTTTGCTCGTAACGACGGGCGTTTTCTCGCGCGCAAGGCGAATGTAAACCGGGCCGTCGTGGAGCGCCGCGGCAAGCGTTGCCTTGCGCGCTTCCTCCGCATCCGCGGGAGCAAGCACGGTCATATTCGGCTGAACCCGCATCAAAGCGATGTCCTCGAGCGCCTGGTGCGTCGCGCCGTCGGGGCCGACGGAGACGCCCGCGTGGCTTCCGATAATTTTCACCGGCACATTGTTGAGCGAAATGGTGGTCCGTATCTGCTCGTTGTTGCGCCCCGGAGAAAACACGGCATAGGAAGCGATGAACGGAATCTTCCCGTAGTTTGCGAGTCCACTTGCAAGCGTCGCGAGGTTCTGCTCCGCCACGCCGACTTCAATAAACCGCTCCGGGAACTTCTCCGCAAACCAGTGCATCCGGGTGGATTCAACGAGGTCCGCGCACAGCGCGACCACGCGCGGGTTTTTTTCTCCCGCTTCAACGAGCCCCCTGCCGAAACCGTCGCGCGTCGGCGCCTGCTCGACATTTTCGTCAAAGAGTCTCGGGTTCAGTTTTGAATTTTTAAAAATCATAGAAATCAGTACGATGTATCGTTCTGCTTATTCGTGTTCGCTCTTAATTCTTCCTCCGAGCGTCCGTAGTTCGTGCAAAAATTTTTTTCCTTCTTCGGGGGTCGGCGGCTTTCCGTGCCACGTGTAGTCAAATTCAATTTCTTTGATTCCCTTTCCCGGAATCGTGTGCGCGATGATGACGGTCGGTTTCTCGTAAATCGCTTTTGCTTCTTCAGCCGCGTCAACGCACTGCCGTATATTGTTCCCGTCAATTTCAATGACGTGCCAGTTGAACGCGCGGTACTTTTCCGCAAGAGGTTCAAGCGGCATGATGTGTTCCGTGTAGCCGTCGATTTGGATATTGTTGCGGTCAATAACGGCCGTCAAATTCGCGAGCTTGTTTTTTCCGGCAAAGAGAATCCCTTCCCACGTGTTGCCCGCGTCGTGCTCGCCATCGGAGAGAAAAGCGTACACGCGGAATTTTTTCCCGTCCATGCGCGCGCCGTATGTGTATCCTGCCGCCTGCGAGAGGCCGGAGCCGAGAGGCCCCGAGGTCGTCTCAAGTCCCGGAAGGCGCAGGCGTTCCGGGTGCCCCTGCAGGCGCGAGCCGAATTTCCGCAAGGTCAGAGTTTCCTCGAGCGGAAAATAGCCCGCGTGCGCCATCGCGGCGTAGCAGACCGGCGCAATGTGTCCGTTGCTTAAAATGAGCCGGTCGCGATCTTCCCAGTCCGGATTCTTCGGGTCGTGGTTGAGAATATGAAAATAGAACGCAGTGAAAATATCCGCCATGCCGAGAGGTCCCGCCGTATGCCCCGAGCCGGCCTCGACGAGCATCGCGATAATCGTCTCGCGGATGTCGTTTGCCCTTTGTTCAAGTTCTTTTATCTTGTCGTCGTGTATGGCCATGTTCAGATGTTTTCCGCAGAACGCCGTAATTGCCGAAGTGCTTCCTTGAGACTGTCGCTTTCAAAAAGAGCGGAACCGGATACGAGACGATTCGCGCCCGCCTCGACAAGCGCTCTCGCGTTCTCTTGTCGCACGCCGCCGTCAACGCTCAGTATAAGCGCGGGGTGCTCCGCCCGCAATCGCGAAAGTCTTTCAAAAATTCTTTCATCGAACGGCTCTCCTTGAAATCCGATACGCGCAATTCCCATACATTGCACAAACGACACTTCCTCCAGGTACGGCTCGATTGTCGAAACATCCGTATCCGCTGAAAGCGCAATGCCGAGCTCGACTCCGAAAGAATATTGCTGCTCTCCGTTTTTAATGTGTCTTCCTTTAAGAGTATTAAGTACGGCTCCAAAATTTCCCGACTCAACGTGGATGATGAGGCGTTTCGCTCCCGCCATTACCCAGCTGTCCACAACATGCTCGGACCTCTCCACCATAAGGTCTATTTCGTATTCCAGAGACTCCGCAAACGGGAGCGTATTCTCCTCCCGCGCGATGCGGGCAAATTCCGAAAGCCCTTCTGCCGGCACGTACGGCCACGTGCGCGACGGCGCAAAGACGCCGTCAACCACATCTATCTGCGCCACCTTCGCGAGCCCTCTTACGCGCCCCGCATGTT
>CAYHWH010000041.1:0-5033 GCA_964360325.1 uncultured Candidatus Saccharibacteria bacterium
AAGATCGTTAATGCGATAGCATTCAGAAATATCACTTCTACTGCAGGTAGAGAACCAGCATAAGTTACTACACCATCACTAAAGTAACTCATTACAAGCTCGAAGACATTAAATGAAGTCGCAAGTGCTATTGAGAGTGCGGCACCGCCAGCATAAACGCTATACCAGAACCAGTCCCTCTGTTGAATCTCGTACCGTTCCTCTTCCTTTTTATATTCTCCAGCAAAACGATTTAATTCTTTATTTCTTAGTTGCTCTTCTGTTTTAGATAACGACCCGCTAAGAGCAAGAATTTTCTGTTCAAGCTCCGTTTTTTCTCTTTCAAGATCAGTTATCTTTGCTTCTTTTCCACTTAGAGTCGAACTATACTCTGCATTTTTTTGAGCCTGTTCTGTTTGAAGTTTCGAATTATTTCCCTGAAGTTCAGATATAGACTTATCCCTCTCACGTATTATGCGCTGCGCCTCTTCGTAAGGAACCCTATAAGACTTTCCCATATGAGATGATTCTACGCTCTTCATAAAGATTCACAAGGGGGCCTTTCCTTCTCCTACTTCCCTCTATAAAATAAAAGAGGTCTAATTGACAGCAATATCGTTATCCACTAGGATACGTTTCCCGTCCCTACGGGGGACGGTATAATAAAACCAAGCCGCTGGAGGCGGCCTGGAAACAAAATAGGTTTTTTAGAACAAATTGAAACCGCTACTGCTTCTTTGAGGTGGTGGCGGTTTCGCTTTCACCAACCTCTGTCTTTTTTTGTCTACTCCATGGAATCGGAAACTTCAGGTACTTACCTGACTTGCTTCGAATTTCTTTCCCCTTGCGAATAACGAAATTGCAAAGCATGAAATTTCCAATTGGGAAGCAGACTTGTGCTTCTGTCATATGGCTTTCTTGTTTCAAGCAGTTTCTGCCAATCCCACATCGACCGGAGGAATTACGTAACTTTTAAATCCTGCCTGACCTGCACATTAACCCGGTGCAGGATTAGAAGGACAAACAAAAAAGCCCAACAGGACGACAGTCTGTGGGAGCTCATAAACCTTCCGATTTATGAAGTCCCTACTTCCGCAGGGGTTTTACTCCCCACAGAATGTCTTCCTCTTGAGCCTTTCCGCCACACTAAAAAAGTTTAAGATCAGACACACCGTGTTTTGAACCATCGTCCACCCCGTCATTTCCTCAGAGGTAACTCCATTATACCATATCTCTCACAAATTTGCCTCTTGACATGTGTGTTATAATTGTGTTTGAATTATTTTCAGTCTCCCCCTAAGTCGCACTTTAATCCCCATCTGAGATAGAGTAGTACGACGGTCATTGTGCGACGCTACTGTGTTCAGTAACGAGTGTATACTAAGACCCGTGAAGACCTACGCCCAAAGGCTCCGCGACACCCTCTCCCCCGCGGAGCGGCGGGTGTTTGCTAAATTAAGCACACCCAAAAAGATACAGGATTTTCTGGACACGCTTCCGGTAAATTTCGAGGGAGGGGAAAAGATACTGTCGCCGAGAAGAGTTTTGCGAACCGGCAAGGCGCACTGCATTGAAGGAGCCCTCCTCGCGGCCGCCGCCCTCGCCTACCACGGCGCTAGCCCCCTGCTTTTGGACTTCCAGACCATTCCGGCCGATGAAGACCACGTTATCGCCGTATTCAAGCAAAACGGCCTCTGGGGCGCGATAAGCAAGACAAACCATTCCGTCATACGCTGGCGCGACCCCGTGTACCGCAGTACCAGGGAGCTTGCGATGTCATATTTTCACGAGTACCTGATGTGGAACGGCAAAAAATCTTTGCGCGCGTTTTCAACAAAGCCGTTTGACCTCTCCCGCTATAAGCCGGAGCGGTGGGTTACGACGGACAAAGACCTCGGGTGGCTTGCGGGCGACCTCGATTGGGCGCCGCACTCCCCCGCCGTACCGAAAAAATCTCTTGCGCATCTGCGAAAAGCTTCCTCCATTGAGCTCTCCGCAATGAAACTCACCGAGTGGAAAAAGAGTAAGAAGAAAAAAATAGCGTCAATGTTTTCCGTATTAAAAAATTAGCGGGTCCGGCGATTTTGCCGGACCCGTGGTTGGCACTCAATCTTCGCGGACTGCCACTGGAGACCGATTACCCATATTGCTGCCGAGCCAAAGGTGCCTGGAATGCCACTCGCCCTTGTGCACGATTAAGGTGCGAACGTAGCAAAGATTTTCCCGCTTCTTGTAACGAAAGACGACCGCCCAGAAAGCGACGGAAGCGTGATTCACCTTGTCCTGATTGAAGAATTCACGGAGGTCGTCAGAGATCAGGTGAGAATGTTCTATCAAGGCGTCGAGAATGTTGGGGTGCTCCACGGACTTATCCGCAAGGGCCTCCTTCAGATTATACCCAGTGATTGCCCTGCCGTTCTTCTGGCCATCGCCGAGATGAAGAATGATTTTCCGACCGTTTACATAGAGTCCGGTCTTGCGCTTCTCAAGCCTGACCCACCCTCTCTTCGTTGCACTGCCGACGCTTTCTTTCACTTCCGCATCGGCAAACGGGAGTTTCGGCGGTACATCAAGATTGACGTAGATAGCGTTGCTCTTGCAGAGAATCTGCATTTTGGAGACGAGCGGCAACACCAACCGACCAAGCCAATCAGCGGTGATTTTTGGCAATAGGTTTTTCATTTCCCGCCCCTTTCCCTTTTCACCAAGGATGCTTTTGTTGCGCAGTAGAAAAATTTCACCAAAGAGAGCTTCCTGCTGTGACAAAACAAGAAACTCAAAGAACTGTAACTTTCATATCATGTCGGTACACATTCGTCAACGGCACGTCGACCCGCGGCGTCATTTCAAAAACGAGAAGCCGAGAGCGCGCAGAAAGAAACCGAGAACTTTGTCGTACCAGCGCAGTTTTTTCTCTTTTGACGGATCGAAAAGCTGCGCTTCCGAAAGCCATCCCTCAATGATGCGCGTAAGATCCCGTACCATGCCCGCCTCGTGGAAAAAAACTCCCGCCTCGGCATTCCAATCGAAAGAGAGCGTATCGAGATTCTGCGAGCCAAGCATCCCCTCTTCCCCATCGATGAGCATTGCCTTTGCATGATTCATCTCCGGAAAGAGGTGGCAGGGCGCGCCCAAATCGGAAAGAAAAGAAACATAGTACCAGTTCGCCCTGTCGACGAACGCGTGGTCGGTTTTCCGCGGTACGAGAACATCAACCGCGACTCCGCGTATAAGGGCCTGGTCAAGCTGCGCCAGAAGCCAGCGCGGGGGCATAAGGTACGGCGTGACGAGCACAATACGTTTCTTCGCCCGCCCGATACGCTCCTCGTAATGCCTGCGTAGGGTGTGGCGGCGTTCACCCACGCCGTGTTCCACAAACCATAATTTCGTTTTCTGAAGCACGGAGGGACGGCCTATATTTTGGAGAAGGTCGTCTTTGCCCCCGCACTGCCGATACATGCGCGCGAAAGAACGCACGACCGCTCCCACCACATTCTTTCCGGAGAATCTGACCTGGAGGTCCTTCCAAAGCGCAAAGTGTTTTCCTATGTTGACACCGCCCACAAACGCGATGCGCTCGTCAACGACAAGCATTTTCCGATGAGTCCGGCGGAAAAGAAAGCTGAAGAAAAGCACCTCTGCGCCCGCTTTCCGCAGGCGTTCAACGGCCGCCTTGGGAAGCGCGGAACTGCCCAGAGCATCGAGAATGATTTTCACTTGTACGCCGCGCTTGGCGCTTTCTTCAAGCGCGGAGAGAAAATCATAGTCGCGCGTGTCCCCTTCGAAAATGTACATCTCAAGGTAAATGCTTTCGTGCGCGGATGTAATCGCCGAGAGCATCGCTTCCCACGCTTTTTTTGATGTTACGAAAAAACGGTGGTTCATGGTCATTGTCTGACAACCGCATAGATGCTCGGGTGTTCGAGTCCGAGCACCCATGCCGAAAATCCGTGGAGCTTATTCTCCTTCACAAGCGAGAGCTTGCGTTTCACGCTGTTGCCGTTTTCATACCAGAGGGTGTACGGCTTCGCTCTGCTCCAAAATTCAATGTACGGCACCTGCTGTTTCCGGCTGAAATGGATTCCGACCTTGTGCTTTTTGAACACGTTCTGGATACCTTCATTGCCTCCGATTTGAGTTACCTTGCCCGTGGTATCGTTCCTCAGCCAGTAGTATAAACCAAGCCCAAGCGAGATTTTTTCCGGAGGTATTTTTGTAAGCGAGAATGAAAGAACGTCTTTAACCCACGGCAAACCCGCGACGGGCCCTTTTGATTGCGGATCATCGTACGCCATAACCGTTACAAAATCCGCCGCCTGTGCGAGAGCGGCGTAATCGTAGACGCCGATAATGCGCCGCCAGAGATCGTTCGGGTAGTCGTCCGGATTTTCAGACACCTGTGCAAACACCGCGACGCTCAACACAAGCCCTTCTTTCTTGAACGCTTCGGCCGCTTTGACGACGAACGCGGAGTAGGTGTCGCGGTACGATATGTCCATCTGCTCAAAATCAAACTGCCAGCCCCAGTAACCGTTCTCCTTTGCTTCAGTGACGAGCTCCACTATGGCCCTATCCTCTTCGGCCGGATTGCTGAGGAGGGCTTTAAGGCTCGCTTGGCTGAAGTTCCTGTTGGTGACCAGAGGCATCACTTTGATTTTGTGTTTTTGGGCGAATGCAAGAATATTTTCCTTTACTTCACCGGAGAGCGTCCCGCCGTTCCTAAATGAGTAGGCCTGGGGTGCAAGAACATCTATGGAACTCGGGTAGGTGAAGAGCGATGCGCGCGCAAGCTTCCCTTCCTGGTAGTAAAAAATTCGTGTGTAGCGGAACGAGGATGGTTTTGAAGCGGCCTGCGCTTCCCCTGTTTCCGGTACGGGAAAGAAAACCAAGACGAGTATAAAAAAAAGATATATCAGAGTGCGATTTCCCATACGGGTATCTTATCTCATTTCTCCAAAATCCACGCAATCAAAAACAACCCACCCCCGCCTCACTGAGGCGGGGGTGGGTTTTAGGAGTTATGCTTTTTCCGCAAGAGCGAGCTTGTGCGCATC
>CAYHWH010000042.1:0-4968 GCA_964360325.1 uncultured Candidatus Saccharibacteria bacterium
TGACCGGCAGAACCCTCCGAGGAGCGGTTCGCCGATCTTATTGCCGTAGTCTGAGACGCCCTTGCTACCCTCGATGAGAATATCGAGAGGCGACGCGTGTCGGGGGCTTATCTCGCCGCCGACTGTTTCCCCGGGAATTTTAAAGCCCGGTATGTGCAGATTGCCCACGCAGTAGCCCGCAATCCCCGCATGAACCGTACCGCCGCGGCCAACCGCCCGATTGTCGCGTATCCGTCCGCCAGCGCCTGTTTCGGCGCCGGGAAACGGAGCAATGAGCGTCGGATGGTTATGTGTTTCCGCAGTCGCGGTGAGATGTTGGAGTAGACGCCGTATACCGAATGCCGATATCGTGCCCGGCATGAGCGGCGAGAAGACGTCCACATCACATCCATGCATGACACCGGCATTGTCGTGAAAGGCAACCAAGCTGTTGCCAGGATTTCGCTTCCACGGCTCTTTCACGATGTCCATAAGCGACTCCGGCATTTCAACGCCGTCGATGATTTGGATACCGCGGAAGAAGTGATGGCGGCTGTGCTCGGAATTTCCGTTGCCGATTTGGAACAATTCCACGTCAGTGGGATTGCGTCCGAGCCGCTGGAACAACTTCGTGTAGAGATTGATGTCCCAGTTATCCATTCCGAGTCCGAGCATCGCGTTCGCCTCGCGCAGAGCTTTTTCGCCCTGCTCGAGAATATCAATAACGCTCACTGACTCGGGCTGTAGCCCCGAGTCAAACGTCGTGAGGCTCGACCTGTAGACTTCTTGCGTCATCGGGTCGAAGTTTGCTTTGACGATGGCATCCCGATTTCTGTCGGTACACGAATGGTGGGTTGATTTTTCGATTCGACACACGGGCAATCCCATTGATTGACAGATTGCGACCGCGCTCGAGGAGAAAGGCGTTTCGACTGAAAGTCGAGGGCCGATCTCCACTACTTCGGTGTCTTTCAGACCAGGCTCAACGCTTACGTTGTTGAGCGGGCCGGAGACGAGCCACTTCAGCAGGTCGAGTTCATGGGGCGCGAGTGCCCGCTCAAGTTCGATATAGAAGCATTCCTCGAAGAAACGCTGCCCCTTAGGGCTCCTGTAGAGTCGTATCAGCATGACCGCACTCCTTTGTTGTTTGTAGCTGCAGATTGTCAAAAAACAGCGTACTTTTAGAGACTTCTGCCCGAAACCTAACACTTTTATATTTAATAAGAAAGGACAGGGGGCTTCAGCCTTACAGCGGCTTTCGAAATGCAAACTTTCGTGCTGTATTACGCCCCACTTGAAATCCGCGTTCCCGGTTGAGTTTTGCGGTCGGTGTATTGCCACCAGGCAGGAACAAACTCAAGAAAAACCGAATCAGGGTCGTTTTCGTATTCCTTGGCCGTCGGAATTTTCTTGAAATGTACTTCTTTCAGCGCGGCGAGCTCTCCCTCGTCCGACACGATGCGAATTACGCCATCAATCTGAAGCGTTTTCATTTCTTCTTCGCTGAACCCAAGCACAAAAGACGCTCGTACGGGGTTGCCGCCGAGCAGTGCCTCGCATTTTTTGTATGTCCGGTCAGTGAGGAAAAAGAGTTTTGCTGGATTTTCTTGATGCGAGAAATGGACGGTCGCTCCGTGCGGCGAGCCGTCTTTAAGCAGAACGCTCAAGACGCCAACTCGGCTGGCGCGCAAAAAATCCAAAGCTCCCTGCTCTTGTATATTCATACAATACAAGTATTGCATGTCTGCGAAAGAAACAAAACCGACGGAGTCCGCTTATCCGAATGTAAATGCGTACAAGCGGAGCCCCTTACCCTTAATTTTCAACTCGAGAGTGTGCTCTCCGGGTTCTTGGTTGCGGATTAGTTTGTAGAGCCTGCTTTCTTTCATGGTAACGATGCCGCCGGTACGCACATCCTCCCCGCCAGAAACGCCAACAGGTGCGCCGTCTTGCAACACTTCCACTTCAATCGACACGTCTGCATCGGCGACGATGTACACCTCTTTTGCGTTATATGTGTAAACAACTGAAGCATCGGAAACTGCTTCCGCAAATTCCGTAGTTATATTCCACGCTCCGCCAAGGTACAGAGCGTTGCGTGTAATGGTTTTCGGCAGTGAAAATGTTTGCGTTCCCGAGTCGCCGGGCATCCCGTTTGCAAGACGTCCATTCCGAAGCGACCCGAAATACGTTTCCGGACTTTGAGTGGCAATGGTAATTAGGGGAACCTCTGCTACTGCCAAAGAATCAGACACGCCGGTCGTTTCGTTTTCCAATATTCGCGCACGTTCTTCCAAAAGTTCTTGGATTTTCTTTTCGGTCTCTTCATACCCGCCTTCTCCAATGTGGTCATACACCACATAGCCATCAATATCTATTAAGTACTTCCTCGGCCAAAAGCGGTTTTGGTACGCATTCCATGTTGAGTAGTCATTATCCAACACTACGGGGTAGTTAATTCCCAACCTCTTTGTGGCGTCAAGAACATTTTGGTACACTTTTTCAAACTCAAATTCCGGCGTATGCAGTCCGATAATGACAAGCCCTTTATCTTTGTATTTTTCGTACCACGCGTTCAAATACGGCGTCGTCCGCTGGCAGTTGATGCAGGAGTACGTCCAGATATCCAAAAGCACCACTTTTTTGCCGACAAACTCGCCAATAGTTATTGATTTCCCATCGGTGTTGATAAAACCGTCGGGAGTTGTAATCTCTTTCGCTACTGTATACTTTTTTGACTTTTGAATACTCGTAGTCTTTTCATCGGACGATGGCATAGCTTTGGCGACATCTTTATCTTCAGACGAAACGGTTTGATTTTTCTCGTTATCATTGGAGAGTCGAGGAACAACACTAACATCTCCATCATTGCCCCTTCTGTCTGCTTTTTGCGAATCGAGATACGTGATACCGCCGATGACAGCAACGATGAGTGCGCTGGAAACAAGGATTTTTTGAGGATTCATATTATGAGAGTGCTTCCGTTTTTGCACTTCGGCCCTGCTCGGTATCTTTGACTGCGGTGGAAGCAAGATAGGAAAGAAATCCGGGGATAAGGGGTAAAATACACGGACTCAAGAATGACCCGACGCCTGCAAGGAAGGAGATGCCGAAGTTAAAAATCGTAAGCGAGCTGATGCCACCGCCGATTGAGGTCACTAAATTCAGAGAAAGGAGAATGTCGGTGAGAAACTGAAGATTTGCGACGCGCGAGAGAGTTCCTGTGAAGACAAGGACGCCGAGCGCGATGAGGACAACGCCGAAGAAATACTGGAAGTACCGGAGTTTGTTGCCCAAACGATTGATGAGCGTTTGCGCCTCATTTGTGAAAAACCCCACCAGAAGGAAGGGTATTCCAATTCCAAGCGTATAAGCGAAAAGGAGCAAAAACGCGCTCGATGCCGCTGTCGTGGCAAGCGCTAAGATTGCGCCAAGCGCCGCGGAGACGCACGGAGTCCAGCCCACGGCAAACGCCGCGCCGAACACGAACGATGTCAGATAATGGGAGCGGAACCGGCGTTTAACCAAAATTTTATGGTCGCGTTTCAGAAACGCCGGAGTGAACAGACCAAGGAGAAAAAACCCGAAGAGAATAATGACGACCCCTCCGATCCGACCGAGCCACTCCTGAACCGCGTAGGAAACACTCGAAAGAACCGTTTGCAAAAGGACTCCGACGAGCGAGAACACGAGCGAGAAGCCGAGCACGAAGAAAACACTGGAGAAAAAAATGCTCCAATCGCGCGGGGATTTTTCTGCGGGTAGGGTTTTATCCATAGATTCCATTTTTATTGAGCGAGTGCTTTGTGTATTTCGTCAAGATAGCGCGTCTTGTTCCACGAATCAGGCGCTTTTAAAATTTGCTTTCCGTTCTTGACGAATACTTTCGTGTGCTGATAGGAAACGCCGAATTGGCGCGCTAGATTTTCTTCCTCTTTATCCGTATCGCTATCTTTGTAATTGACGCGAATTCCGACCACGGTATCGGTTGTCAGTTCGTTGAATGCGGGATAGAGAGCGTTCGCCGTTTCCTCTTTGCAAATCGGGCACCAGTTGGCATAGAAGTAAAGCACCACCAACTTATCCGACGCAATCGCCGCATCATAATCCGCCTTGTTGTAATCAAGCAAAAGCGCTGACGTGCCGGCAAGCACTACGCCTGTGTACTTTGCCATCATGGCCCCCTCTTCTTTCTTCATCATTGCACCGTCTTCTTTTTCCATCATCGCGGCGCCGACACCTGCCGTCTGGGCATTGCCTTTTTCCATCATGGCTTCGTTTTTCTTGTCCACCATCGCTGCGCCGAATGTATCTTTAGGCAGGTCGCCGCAGGATACAAATGTTTTTACTTCCTCTTTTGACTTATGCACCATCACCGCAAGCGGTAACTTGCCGCCAAGCGTTTACAGCGACACATCAAGGATAGTTTCCGCTTTTCCGTTTACTATCGCGCTTAAGGGGTATGTAATCGCGCCCGGGGTCGGACACGAGCCCGCATGGATATGGGACGGCTGGGGAATGTCTGCGACACCCGAAAGAATTTCAACCGTCACCTTCGTTTTTCCGTTCACGTCGCTGAACGTCGCTTTGCCTGTCTGGACGGAGGCGTTCAAGGCACCCATCGCGACAATAATATCTTTCGTCATCGTTGTTTCACCCCCCTTCATCATCGCGTCATCTTTTTTTCCGCCAGTGGCGGATATCATCGCATCATCCTTGTAACTCTGATTGGAAAGCGCCCACCATGCTCCGCCAAGCACCACAACAACCGCACCAATGATAAGTAATTTTTTTGTATCCATACGTTTCTCCGCTTAAAAATAAATGACTACGCTCGCAGTATAGGTGGTATGAAAAGAAATGTAAAGTCGGTTTTACACACCCCATTAGAGAAAACCTCTAATGGGACAGGCCCGCCGCACACCTACCGGTAGAGTTCCGAGTACAGGCGCGCAAAAAGTTTTGAAATAACCATTACTCCAAGGGTAG
>CAYHWH010000043.1:0-4804 GCA_964360325.1 uncultured Candidatus Saccharibacteria bacterium
CGTGGCGGAGCCGCGCGCGATCCGGCGCCGGTTCCTCTCGAAGACGGCGGGCGTGAACCGACCCGTCGCGCTTGAAGGAATTCCTTTTGTTTCGACGTTCCACAGCCTCGGCGTCCACATTCTCAAAGAAAACAGCCGGCTTTTGAATATTCCGCGGCACTTCGCCATCTTTGACCGTTCGGATTCGCTCCGCGCCATCAAGGACGCGCTCACGGCGGCAGGTCACGACCCCAAAGAAACCGAACCGAAAAAAATACTCGCGACCATTTCAAGGCAAAAGGGGGACGGGACGACTTTGGAGACATACCGAGAAGCAATGGAGGGCGGTTTTTATCAGGACCTCGTCGCATCCGTCTGGGAGCAGTATGAAAAAACTTTAACAAAAGAAAAGGCTCTCGATTTCGACGACTTGCTCCTGAAAACCGCCCGGCTCCTTTCCGAAAACGAAGCTGCGCGGACGCATTACCAAAACATCTGGCACTACGTCCACATCGACGAGTACCAGGACACGAACAGAGCGCAGTCGCAGATCGCGGAGCTCCTCGCTCCGCCGAGAGGAGGCGAGCTGTCGCCTGCCGCGGCGGCGGAAAAAACAGAAAGAGCAAAGGATAACCTGTGCGTCGTCGGGGACATAGACCAGACCATCTACTCGTGGCGCGGAGCGCGGCTTGCCAACGTGCTTCATTTCGAGAAAACGTACCGGAACGCAAAAATCATCACCCTCGAAGAAAACTACCGCTCGAGCAAAAATATCATCCATGCCAGTAATGAGATAATAAAGAAAAACCGCTTTCGCAAAGACAAAACGCTCTACACCAACAATCCGGAGGGGGAGCTCCTGTCGCTGTACGTCGCGTGGAACGAATCGGACGAAGCGGGTTTCATCACCGAGACCGCGCGCGAAATGATTGAACGCGGCGCCCCGCCACGGGAAATCGCCGTTCTCTACCGGGCGAATTTTCAATCGCGCGTCCTCGAAGAGGCGTTCCTCGTGAAAAATATTCCATACCAGGTGCTCGGCGTCCGTTTTTTTGAACGCAGAGAAGTGAAAGACGTGCTCTCGTACGTACGCGCCGCGCTCAACCCGGAGGGCTTCAGCGACATTAAGCGCTGTATCAATACGCCGAGCCGCGGACTCGGCAAAACAACGCTTCTGCGCCTCGCGGCCGGCGAGAAAGAAAAACTTCCGCGCGCGACGCAAGAAAAGGTTGGTGCTTTCTTCGCGCTCCTCGCGCGCATCCGCGAACGCGCTCTTTCCGATACGCCGTCGAACGCGCTCAAGTTCATCATCAAAGAATCCGGACTTGAAGCGGTACTGAAAGAGGGAGGGGAAGACGACGCGGAGCGGCTGGAAAATATCAAGGAGCTCGTGACGCTCGCGACGAGGTACGATATCCTGCCCCAAGGAGAAGGTATTGAAAAACTTCTTGAAGATGCCGCGCTTGCGACCGATCAGGACGAGCTGAAGGAAGACCGGAACGCCGTGCGCCTCATGACCGTGCACGCGTCAAAAGGGCTTGAATTTGACACCGTTTTCATAACCGGCCTTGAAGACGGACTTTTCCCCCATGAAAAAGACGCTATAGAAAAAGAGGAAGACCAGGAAGAAGAGCGGCGTCTTTTCTACGTCGCCCTCACACGCGCGAGGAAAAAAGTGTACCTTTCTTACGCCGGCATCCGCACAATTTTCGGCGCCGAGCGCGTAAATGCGCCGTCCGAATTTATTCTGGACCTGCCGGAAGAATCGGTTGAGCCGGTAGAACCCGGGACTCCACGAAAAGTCATTTACCTTGAATAAGCATGCCCGCTAAGTATATTTGTTATTTATATTGCCATTATTCTTGGCCGCAGAACCACTTCTGTATCTATAGATATTTATATGTTACCATGTTCTTGTGAAGATACAACAAAATCAACCCAATAAGTTGTTGTCAAAGTACTCTCGAGGGGAAATCGCTTTTACTATTCTAACGTGGTGTGCCTTCGGCATATTAATTGGCGGCATATTGCTATTCCCGAATCTTGCTCAAGTTTTGACGCTATTCAAACCAAAAAACAAATATGAGCGAATGAAGATACGAAGGGCTGTACACTCTCTGGCAAAACAAGGATTATTAGAACGGGTGCTTGTTTCGGGAAATTTGAAACTGACAAAGAGAGGTTCTGCAGTGGCAGAATATGAAAATTTACAGGTGAAAAAGCAGGCACGGTGGGATAAACGATGGAGATTGGTTATGTTCGATATCCCGGAATCACAAAGGCCGGCCCGCATAGCTTTAAGCCGTAAACTGGTCGCGATGGGCATGCGCCATGCTCAAGATTCTGTTTTTATTTCACCATATCAATGCGAGAAAGAAGTGCTGCAAGCGGCTCGCTTCCTCCGTGTAGAACCGCTTATGCACCTCGCGACTCTCTCTCATCTGAACACCGCTCGCCGGTTCGAAAAAGAGTTCCGTTTGTGATAGAAACATATAAATATCTATAGATATTATTATGCGACCATGGATATGAAATGGGTATGAAATATCATACAGGCGGTAAATCAGACGGTAAGTCTCGTGCCTATCGTACATATCGTAAAAGGAGAGAGTTTCTCGGAAAAGAGAAGGGCGAAGGGGGGCAAAAAAAATCACTCGGCCAAAATTTCCTGACATCGCAGAGCGCTCTTGCGGCGATTATCGCTGTGGCGGACATTCAAGCAAAAGAGGTGGTTCTTGAGGTGGGGCCGGGGAGAGGGGCTCTCACGCGCGAACTCCTTGAAAGCGGCGCGCGCGTCGTCGCCACTGAGAAAGACGAATCGCTCGTGCTGTTTCTTCAAAAAGAATTTGCCGATGCAATCAAACAAAAACATCTTCGCCTCGTTTCGGGCGACATTCTGAAACTCTCGCTGAAAAAATTAAAACTGGGCGGAACACCGTATAAAATTGTCGCAAATATCCCATACTACATTACGGGGAAATTTTTACGAAATATTTTTTCGGAAGAAAAACTTCCCGAACGCGTCGTCCTTCTCCTCCAAAAAGAAGTTGCCGAGCGGATTGCGCGCGATAAAAAAGAGAGCGTCCTCTCGCTTTCCATACGATGCTACGGAACGCCGCGCTATGTTAAAACCGTTCCGGCGGGAAGCTTCTCTCCGCCGCCTTCCGTTGATTCGGCGATTCTTCTCATCGAGAACATTTCCCGCGATTTTTTTTCCGGCTTCTCCGAAGTGTTTTGGTTTCGCCTCGTCAAAGCCGGTTTCGCCCAAAAACGAAAGAAGCTTATCCGCAACCTCGAATCCGTGGAAACCCGGGAACGGCTTCAGGAAACATTTCGCGCTATCGGCATCTCCGAAAACTCGCGTGCCGAAGACCTTAGTCTTGCTGTTTGGAAAAAGATTGCCGGAGAACTTTATTCTGGAGGAACGTAGACGCTCTCCCTACTATAGAATTATGAAACTCTTACTCGGTGTGCTGTGGTGAGGGTACGGATTTTTTGAAGCTTAAAAAATCCTGAAGTTTTCACACCTCATTCAGTAGAATGACCTACTGGGTTCGCGCTCAAAACCCCCTCACCACAGCACGCCCTCAACGAGTTTCGTAATTCAAAGTTCTATACACACATTTCACGCAAAAAAGGATTCCCAGGGCTTTTTCTCTGCTATACTGGGGGCGTGAAGAGCCTTCCTGGTACAGGGCCTCTTGTTATTGGCGCGCTTGTCGTCAGCCTCGGCATTATAGCTCTCGCCTATTTTTATGATGGCGCAGGCGCAATTGCTCCGCGAGGCCCGCTGGTGCGAATCGGCGATGAAAACTCTCAAAGGAACCAGAACCTTGCGCAACTGAAACTCGGCGACAACCCCTTTGCGGACTGGCAGAAAGTGCTCGGAGAAGCGGCAACGGGATATTCAAACGCAACCGAAAATGCAAACAGTTCTCTGAGTACGACTGACACGGTCGGCCGTCAGCTTTTCTCCGGCTTCCTTGGGCTCCAACAGGAAGGCCTTCTGAACGACCCCGCAAGCCAGGACCAGATTCTCCGCCAGATTGTCGCGACAACAGAGGCGAGCGGGACAGGAAAACGGTACACCTCGAATGACCTCTCGCTCATTGAGGAAACGCCGCAAACGCTAAAAACGTACTTGAGCAGTATGGGAAAAACACTCCAAAAAACATTCACCGTGAAAGAAAGCGAGCTGGTAACCTTCGCTCGCGCAGTGGAAAGTAAAAATCCGAGCGACTTGAAACAGCTTGATGTTCCCATCGGCATTTATACGGACATCGTGGACGACCTGCTTTCCATGCCGACTCCGAAAAGCGCCGCGAGCGTCCATGTATCCCTCCTCAACAACTTCAGCGACTTGATTGCCGTACTTACCACGATGGAAAAACTCTACGACGACCCGCTTGGGGCGCTCGCAAGCGTGAAAAAAATTCCGGAGGTCCAGAAATCTCTTCAACAATCAGTCGCGGATATGGGAGTCTACTTTACGACCAGAAATGTAACGCCATGAATTTCCAGGCCATCAAAAAACCTGTCGCCGGATTGCTCCTTTTCGCCGCACTGACACCGTCTCTTACCGTACCCGCAATAGTGTACGCCCAAACTACGGCTCCAACGGCGCCGACAACCGCCAAGGCGCAATCAGCAGGTGTCGGGTTAGACAATTCTTCCACTCCCCTAGGCGGCACAGGTATCGGGCAAGGGGTCGGCTCCGCCGTGGGGAACATCGGCGTTTGTGCGGGGGCTCTACTCGGAGGTATCGGCGTATCGCTTGGCCTTGGCGGCGCAGCCGTTGCAACGGGAGTAATTGTTCCGAGCGGTT
>CAYHWH010000044.1:0-4753 GCA_964360325.1 uncultured Candidatus Saccharibacteria bacterium
GTCCTGAAGAAGTGCTGCGCAATTTATTGAAAGTTGCAGGAGAAGAAAGCGTATGAGGCAAACGGCCTTTCTCGCATTCTTTTTTGTATCCGTGTCGCTGATTCTCTTTCCCCACGCGCTCCACGCGCAGGCGGTCATTTCGGAGATCATGTACGATTTTCCCGGAACGGAAGGGAACGGCGACCATGATTGGATAGAAGTGCGGAATACCGGAACGGGAACAGTTGATATTTCAGGGTATCGATTTTTTGAAGCGAACACGAATCACGTGCTCAAGCTCGATCGCGGTTCCGCGGCTCTTTCACCCGGAGCTTTCGCGGTGATTGCAAATGCGACCTCGACATTTCTTCTCGATTACCCCGCATTTCAAGGAACGCTTTTCGACAGTTCATTCAATTTAAACAGCAGCGGCGAATTACTGAAGTTCTGCAGCGCTTCCTGTTCCGTGGAGGGGAGTATCGTTGAAGACAGTCTTACGTACGCGCCGATTGATGCCGCAACGAACAACGGAGCTTCTCTTCAGCTCGTTGCCGGCAGTTGGATCGCCGCTACGCCGACGCCGGGGAGCGGTGCGGAGGGCTCGCAGGGCGAAACTGCCTCGTCGCAAACAAGCGCGGATTCCCTAGCTACTCCGACTTCTTCGCAAAGTACCGTCGCCGGAACACCGGACTCTAATTTTCCCGTTGCTCCGCAGATTTTCGCTTACGCGGGGAAAGACAGAACCGTCATCGTCGGCGCCGATACGACGTTTGGAGGGCAGGCGGTCGGGCTCAAGAAAGAGCCTCTGGAAGGAACTCGTTTCCTCTGGAACTTTGGCGATGGAAGCACTGCGGAAGGCGAGAACGTTCTTCACCACTATGAAAACCCGGGCGTCTACGCGGTCGCGCTCTCGATTGCCTCCGGCAGGTATTCGGCGTTGGTGAAAATACGCATTACCGCGGAAGCTTCGCGCATTGCCGTGTCTGCCGCGACGGCGGAGTACATCGAGCTTTCTAATCGCGAGACGCACGAGCTTGATATTTCATTTTGGCAGCTTCGCTCATTAGGGCGGATATTTATTGTGCCGAAAAACACAACGCTTCTTCCGGGCGCGTCCGTCCGCTTTCCTTTTTCCGTTACAGGACTCTCGGCGGGAGAAGGTACGGAGCTTCTCTATCCGAACGGGCAAACTGCCGTTGTGTATAAAAAACCGGAAGCCGCCGCACCGGAAGCGCCGAAGGCGGTGCGTTCGACGGAGAATTCAAGCCGTGTCGTATCTCCCGTGCCGAAACAGGAAACGGAAATAACAGGGGAGGTGCCGCCGAATTCGGAACTTGCCGCGGCGGCCTCTCTCGCGCCAAACGGCCCAAGCATTTTTTCGTGGCTTCTGGGGCTTGCAGGATTTCTTCTGCTCGCTTCCCTTGGAGCAATCTACCTTCGTCGGCGAAGCGAACAAGAAATTGATATCATTGAAGAGTAGCTTGTTTTAGCGTATGTTCGTACCTGTATGTCCAAGAAGCGAATCCTCATATTTTCTCTTTCGTACCATCCGGATGTTGGCGGAGCGGAGATTGCGATTAAAGCAATAACAGACCGCATAGGAACATCCGAGATTGAATTCTCTGTGATCACACAGCGATTCAACGCGCAAACTCCTCGGGAAGAGCGTATGGGGAACGTATCCGTGTATCGAGTCGGCAGCGGCTCCTCATATCTTTCAAAAATATTTTTCATACCGCGCGCCGCCCACAAAGCATTTCAACTCAACAAGAAACGCCCGTTTGATGCGTTCTGGGCAATGATGTCCTATATGGTTTTTCCAATCGTGCTGCTGCGTTTCCGCGGAATCCGAATCCCGTACGCGGTAACTCTTCAAGAAGGGGATCCTTTCGAACACGTCTTTCGCCGTCTTCGCCTGGCGCCGTTCCTTCCGCTTCTTCGGGTCGGGTTTCGGCATGCGGCGGTCGTACAGGCAATCTCGACGTTTTTAGGAGCGTGGTCTCGGCAGATGGGCTTTACCGGTCCACTTGAGATTATTCCCAATGGAGTTGATTCCGCCGCTTTTTTGAGAGAATTTCCGAACAACAAATTGCAGCCGGTTTTGAATAAAATTCATAAAAAGTCCGGAGATGTTTTTCTCGTTACAACATCGCGTCTCGTGCACAAAAACGCAGTCGATGACATTATCCGGGCATTGGCAAAATTGCCGGAGCACATAAAATGCGTTGTCGTTGGGAGCGGTCCCGAGGAGCACAAGCTGAAGTCATTTGCCCGAGCGCACGGAGTTTCCGAGCGGATGTATTTTTTAGGACACGTTGACTACGCGGACATTCCGCTTTATTTGAAAGTATCTGATATTTTTGTTCGGCCGAGCCGCTCGGAGGGCATGGGCAATTCATTCATTGAGGCCATGGCCGCAGGACTCCCAGTCATTGCGACGCAAGAGGGAGGCATTGCCGATTTTCTTTTTGACGCGAAGTGCAACCCCGGCAAACCCCCGACTGGTTTTGCGGTGGACAAAGATGCTCCCGAGCAGATAGCAGAGATGGTTACATATATCCTCACGCATCCGGATGAAGTAAAACGGACAGTCAAGAACGCCCGGGAGTTTGTCGCCGAAAAATACGACTGGAATCACATAGCGCGGGATATGAAAGCGAAAATATTCGGCAGACTTCTTGGTGCATAAATCTCCGTAAAATAATGAGCGTGCGCGAATATATTTTACGAGAATGCTGAGCTTGGCGAAGTGCTCTTGCGTGCTTGTCCGTTCGCGGGATACTGGAAGAGGCGAGTATTTTTTCTGCGGTCGGGCATGGGTCCGGCGCAAGGTTACGGGGAGAAAATCAGATGGACTACTACTGGAGACTATGGCTCGTCCTCGTGGTCGGCGCAGCCGGAATGACAGCCCCGCTGTGGGGCACGCCTCTCCTCTTGGGTGCTCTGATGCGTGAATCGCTCCAGAAAAATCTGCCTCCACGCCTGCCTCCGCCGTGATTTTTTCCTGTTCTCGGATAAGGGGGCCCCGCTTGCGGGGCCCTTTTCCTTGTGTTTAAAAGGATGTTTGATAGGGTAGAGTCGTATGCGTATTCTCATCGCAACGGGGCTTTTTCCACCAGAAGCCGGAGGGCCCGCGACGTATTCAAAACTGCTTTTTGAAGAACTGCCCAAGCGCGGTATTGCAGTTGACGTGCTCCCGTTCCGCTCGGTCAAAAGGTGGCCGTACGCCATCAAGCACATAATCTATTTTTTCAAACTCATCGCAATGGGGAGGCGGGCGGATATTATTTTTGCCCAGGACCCGGTTTCGGTGGGCTTGCCGGCGTTTCTTGCCGCAAAATTTTTACGAAAGCGATTTTTCCTGCGCGTCGGAGGCGACTACGCATGGGAACAGGGGGTCCAGCGGTTCGGCGTGCGCGACCACCTTGATGTTTTCTCAAAAAAGAACGACGAGTATCTCATTCCCGTGCTTATCCTTAAGAAGTTCCAGAGAATGGTTTCGTTACGTGCGGAAAAAGTTATTGTACCGAGTGTCTACCTTAAGGGGGTGGTAGAAAATTGGGGGGTCCCCGAAAAACAGATTGTTGTTATTCATTCGGTTGTTGAAAGTATTCCGTTTCAGGGAGACAGGGAGGATTTTCGAAAGATACTAAAATTTGATGGGAAAATGGTTGTGAGTGCGGGGCGGCTTGTTGCGTGGAAAGGCTTCGAAACGCTTATAGAGCTTGTACCCAAGCTTATCCTCAAATACCCTTCTTTTAAACTGGTTATAGTCGGCGACGGGCCCTTGCTGGAAAAATTTGACCGCATGACAGAGAAGGGAGATCTTCAGACACATGTTGTGCTTACGGGATCGTTGGATAGGAACGTACTTTTTAAATACATTCGCATGGCTGATGTCTTTGTGCTCAATACAAACTATGAAGGATTTTCGCATCAACTGCTTGAGGTGATGAACATAGGGATTCCCGTTATTACAACGTCGGTTGGAGGGAACCCGGAACTTGTCAGAGATGGGGAAAACGGACTTTTGGTGAAATTTGATAATAAGGAAGAGTTGTATAGCAGTATCTGCCGTGTGCTTGATGATGAAAATCTCTCACAGCGACTTGTGCGTAATGCGAAAGACAGTCTTCGTGCATACTCTGCCGAACGCATGTTGCAGCAGCTTTTAAAGACATTTGGTATATGAAAGTAATCATGTTTTCAACGGACCGGCGTTTGTTCGAAGAGGGAAGTGCGGTGAGGGCGCGCGTCCGCGAGTACGGGAGACTGTTCGACGAGCTCTGTGTCATTGTACCGACTCCCCGCGGAGGCCCGTTCCGGGAAACAAAGCTTGCCGGTAACGTCATGCTCTACCCGACTCGTTCGAAAGGAAAATTTTCCATGTTTCTCGCTTTGTTTCGCATCGGCTCCGGCATACTCGCGGGCGGCTCGAAAGATTTTTGCATAACCGCTCAAGACCCGTTCGGACTCGGTTTCCTTGCGTACCTTCTCGCGAAACGCTTCCGCGTTCCGCTGCAGCTTCAAGTGCATACGGATTTTCTCAGTCCGTACTTTACGCGCTCGCTTCTCTCGCGCATCGAACGGCTTCTCGCGTTCCTTCTTCTGCCGCGCGCTTCCTCCGTGCGCGTCGTTAGCCGTCGCATAGGCGACGCGCTCGTTGCAAGGCGAATTGTCGCCGAGGAGCGTATTACGGTGCTCCCCGTATTCGTCGATATACAAAAGAGCATGGATACTCCGGCATTTGAACGCCTCTGGCCGTCGTTCTCTC
>CAYHWH010000045.1:0-4598 GCA_964360325.1 uncultured Candidatus Saccharibacteria bacterium
TTTTTTGAAGCTTAAAAAATCCTGAAGTTTTCGCGCCGTCGCGCTCAAAACCCCCTCACAACAGCATGCCTCGGCCTGGTTTCGTAATTCAAAGATACAAAAGTGCGGGCAAGATGCAGACATGCCCCCGCAACGCCGCAAGCGTTGCGGTCGGTTCTCATTATTGCTACATTTGGTGCGGTCGCGGGATTAGTTTAATGGTAGAACATCAGTTTTCCAAACTGATGGCGCCGGTCCGATTCCGGCATCCCGCACAGAAAACAAAAAAGCCCCCGTCCGGGGGCTTTTTTGTAAGTGAGTCTTCCCGTCTTCTTACCTAAAACCTGAAAGCTACTTCACCGCTTCTTTCAGCGCCTTTGCCGCGCGGAACTTCGGAACGCGCATAGACGGAACCTGGATTGATGCGCCGGTGCGAGGGTTTCTTGCCGTGCGAGCCGCGCGCATTTTAGTTGAAAAAATGCCAAGACCCGCGATTGACACTTCTTCGCCCTTCTTCAGGGAGCCGACAATGGAATCAACAACCATATCAACAACCTGCTCCGCCTGCACTTTCGTGCCGCCGAGAACTCCGTGCACTTTATCAACGATAGCTGCCTTGTTCATGGTATTTTTCTTTATATTTAATAAACGTCGACCGCCGTAATCGGCACAGCGTGCCAGTGTGAATTCCTGAATCATTATATAGAAGGCCGTTTTTTACGCAACAGCGAGTTTTTTGTTATCCACATGGGTTTGCAATGAGGAGTGGACAGAGGACAGAACACCAAAAAACCCCTTAAACAAGGGGTTTTTTGGTGTTCCCAAACACGGCTCTGTTAACGAGCGTATTCTATAACCCTGCTTTCCCGTATAACGTTCACTTTGATTTCTCCCGGGTAGCGCAGTTCGCTTTCGATGCGAAGAGCGATATTCCGCGCCAGTTCTTTCGCCTCAAGGTCTGAAATTTGCTCCGGCCGGACGAAAATGCGCACTTCGCGTCCCGCGGCGATGGCGTATGACTTCTCAATGCCGGGGAAAGAGTTGGCGATTGCCTCAAGGTCGCCGAGACGTTTGAGGTAGTTCTCCACGCTGTCGCGCCGCGCGCCCGGACGGCCCGCGGAGAGAGCGTCGGCCACCTGGACGATGATGGATTCAACGGTTTCGTACGGATACTCTTCGTGGTGGCTCTGCATCGCTTTGATGATTGCCTCATCTACGCCGAATTTCTGGAGGATTCTCCTTCCTATTTCAACGTGCGTGCCCTGGACTTCGTGGTCAACGGCCTTGCCGATGTCGTGGAGAAGCGCTCCCGCTTTCGCGACGGCGACATTGGCGTGAAGCTCCTCGGCGAGCATGCCGGAAATGTGCGCCATTTCTATGGAGTGCTGAAGCACGTTCTGGCCGTAGCTTGTGCGGAAGTGGAGCCGTCCGACGATGGAGAGGACGCGCGGGTCAATGTTGAAGACGCCGCACTCGTACGCCGCCTGTTCGCCCTTTTCTTTGATGGTGCGGTTTATTTCCTCTTTTGCTTTCTCCACAGCCTCTTCTATTTTTGCGGGCTGAATGCGGCCGTCGACGATGAGATTTTCAAGCGCGGTGCGCGCGACCTGCCGCCGCACCGGGTCAAACGAAGAGAGCATGATGGAGCCGGGGGTGTCGTCAATAATGACTTCAACGCCGCTCGCGCGCTCAAACGCCTTGATATTGCGGCCTTCTTTGCCGATAATTTTGCCCTTGAGTTCGTCCGAGGGGATGGCGACGATGGTTGAGAGGACATCGGAGGTCACCGAGTTCCCCAGGCGGTGTATGGAGGCGGTGAGTATTTCCTTCGCTTTCCGGTCGAGCTTCTCCTGTCCCTGCGTCTCGAGTTTCTGCATGCGGACCAGAATGTCCCCCTCGTACTGCTTCTCGGCGGCGGACATGACCTCGTCGCGCGCCTGCTCCTTGGTGAGATTTGAAATTTTTTCAAGCTCGCGGAGTTTTTCCTGCTCAAGCGTTTCCGCTTTCTCCCGTATCTTTTTTATTTCCTCCGCTTTCTCTTTAATGGTTTCGACTTCTCTGTCTATATCGGACTGCCGCTTATCGAGAAGTGCTTCTTTGTTAATGAGCCGGTCTTCCGTTTTTTTGGATTTTTCCTCTTTCTCTTTCAGTTCCGCGGTGTGCGCGTCGAGGAGTTCCTGCGCTTTTTTTTCAGCTTCCGCGATAATCTGGGACGATTTTTCCTGCGTTTCAAGCATTTTGCGCTTGATTTCAAGCTCTATGGAGCCGCGCTTGCCGAGCGCGACCAAGAAGCGCAAAAAGTACCCGATACCGATGCCGACGAGCCCCGCAACGGAGAGAAGGGCGAGAATAACTTTTAATGATGACATACGCGGATGTGCATCCGCTCAATCAACCGCGCGAGAAACGCATGAGAGTTATGAAGACCGTTTCGTGTGGGCGAAGTGCCGGAGCAGACAGTAGCGACACGGGAACGAAGCTTCGTTGATGAAAGCGCTTTTTCTCATGAAACGAGGGCGATTGAAACGAATAGGATTCTATGGTGAATAAAAGATGAAACATTTTTTGTTGCCGTTTTGAGAAGAAAGACTGTTTCTCTCTTCTTTTGTGCGCCAACAACTGACAATCAAGTGTACGTTTCCATAGTACAGAGAATCGCGGGAAATGTCCAACGAGCCCCCCGCACCTTAGGGTGCGGGGGGCTTCACCCTCCTATTTCTTGCTTCGGGCGGTCAGAATTTCGTCAATAATGCCGTATTTTTTGGCATCATCCGTCGAGAGAAAGAAGTCGCGGTCCACGTCCTTTTCCACTTTGGAAAGCGGCTGGCCAGTCGACTTCGCGAGAATTTTGTTCAATTTGTCGCGAACCGAGAGAATGTGTTTCGCGGTAATTTCAATGTCGGTTGCCTGTCCCTGTGCTCCGCCCCACGGCTGGTGGATCATCACTTCCGCATTTGGAAGGGCGTAGCGTTTTCCTTTCGCTCCCGCGGCAAGAAGTATCGCGGCACCCGAGGCGGCAATGCCGACGCAGACGGTGGAGACGTCCGGCTTGATGTAGTCCATCGTGTCGAGCATGGCGAGCGTCGCGGTGACCGAGCCGCCGGGGGAGTTTATGTAAATGGAAATATCTTTTTTCGGGTCCTCGGAGGCGAGGAAGAGAAGCTGGGCGATGACGAGGTTTGCGGTGTGGTCTTCAATGGCGCCGCCGAGAAAAATAATGCGTTCTTTGAGAAGTCGCGAGTAAATGTCGTACGCGCGCTCTCCCATGGGCGATTTTTCAACGACCATCGGCACGAGCTGATTTCTGACGAGTGTATCGTGATTCATACGCGCCACTATACCAAATTTTTTCTTTCGTACAAGGAGGGTTGCCCCGGAAAATTATGGCGTTCTCAATTAAAAGTAAGCCTTGGTTGCACTAGATGTCGCCGCACCTGTATTCCTTCGCGGCGGTTTTCTTACGATATATCGTAAGGCGCTACTTCTGGTTCTCGAGAAACTTCAGTGCCGCTTCGTTCCTGAGCATACTCTCCACGTAGATGTGGAGGCGTTCGCGGTCGGGCACTTCTCCGCCCGAGGCGGATCCGCCTCGGGCGGAGAAGTGCTCAAGAATACGGTCCGTTTCTTGTTTGATATCTTCTGGAGATATTGTAATAGCTTCTTTTTCGGCGATTTCGTTGAGCACCAATTGCAGTTTTGCACGCTTCGCCGCTTCGCCGCGCCACTCGCCCCGCAGTTCCTCGATGGTTTTTTTGATGGTTTCCAAATAGTCCTCAAGTTTCATTCCCATGCGCCCGATGTCTTCGGAGAATTGCGCGGTCATTTTTTCAAGCTCGCTCTCAACGAAGACGGCCGGAAGAGACATTTCGGATTTTTCAATGATGCTGTCGGTAATCGCGAGCCGTTTCTTTTCCTTCAGCTTCCGGGCCTTTTCTTGCCCAAGGTGTTCGCGCGCTTTCGTTTTGAACGCCGCAACGTTCTCAAAATCTCCGAGCCTCTTCACGAATTCGTCGGAGAGCTCCGGAAGTTCAAGCTTGTTTTCGGAAGCCGGAGTATCCGGATGTTTTTCTTTTTCTTCCGCTTTCGCGTACTGCGTGAGGAGCGATTTCAAGAAATCTTCAAATTCGGCGTCGGGAACTTCGGACATTTCTTTTTCAAACGCCGCGAGCGCTTTACCCGCGAGTTTTTTGTAGTCGGGGAGCGCGATAGACGGCATGACCGCGGTGGTAATTTTAAAACCGAGCGGATTGCCGGGAGCCATTTTTGTGATGGCTATCTGTGGACGCCCGACGACATCGAGCTTCTTTTCAAGCACGATACGCGGGTACAGTTCGCCGAGGGCGAGTTCCGCCGCCTCTTCAAGAATCGCGCCTTCACCTACAGTTTTCACAAGCAGGTTCTCCGGAACATGGCCTTTCCGAAAGCCGGGGAGCACGGCTGTTTCTCCCAGTTTCTTGATAGCTCGGATGCGATAGACTGAAAATATTTCCGCGGGCAATTCTCCGGAGAGTTCGACTTCCGAGTTGTCGAGGTTTTTCACGGCAACCCAGTCAAATTCTTTCTGTGTTTCGGACATAAGTGGCCAGTATACTGTTGACTTTTTTTAAATCAAGATTTTA
>CAYHWH010000046.1:0-4587 GCA_964360325.1 uncultured Candidatus Saccharibacteria bacterium
GAACGCCCCCAGCGCGGACGCCTGCGCGAACACTGGCAGCTCAACTGCGACCTCTTCGGCGTCAAAGGTGTTGAAGCGGAGGTTGAGATGATTTCCCTTGCGTACCGGCTGATGAAAAACTTCGGCGCAAAAGACAGCGATTTTGAAATAAAAATAAACAACCGCGATTCGCTGAACAAACTTTTTGAAGCACACGAGCTGAACGCGGAGCAGGCGCGAAACATGCTTGCGCTCATCGACCGCAAAGACAAAATCGACAACTTTAACGAAGAAGCGGAAAAGATAGCGGGCAAAAAATTTTCTTTCCACGAAAAAGAAAATGAAGCTGTTGTGGAAATCAGAAACCAGCTTGCGCGGCTTAATATCACAAATGTCGTATACGAACCCGCGCTTGCCCGCGGCTTCCTCTACTACACCGGCATTGTGTTCGAAGTGTTCGACACCGACCCGAAGAACAACCGTTCGCTTTTCGGCGGCGGCCGCTACGACAACCTGCTTTCCCTCTTCGGAGCGGAACCGCTTCCGGCCGTCGGGTTCGGCATGGGAGACGTCACTATGCGTGATTTTCTTGAGACGAGGGGATTGCTTCCCGAGTACCGCTCGAAAACCGACCTTTTTCTCTGCACCGTCACCAAAGAAATTTTACCCGAAGCGGAGAAACTCGCGGGGGTTCTCCGCGGGCAAGGGCTTGCTGTTGCCCTCAACCTTGCCGAGAAAAAGGTCGGCGACCAGATAAAGCTCGCGGACAAGCAGAAGATTCCCTACATCATCTGCATCGGGCCTGACGAAGTGAAAAGCGGCATTTTTACCCTGAAGAATCTGCAAACCGGCACAGAAGAACCCCTGGAAGCAGAATCGATTGCATCCGCCATACGCGGAGAACAATAGGTATGGGGGAAATTATAAAATTTTCTGAAGGAAACCGGGGCAACGGGAAGCGTGAGAAAAAGAGCGTACTGAAAATCGAGGGTGAGATGGCTATAAAAATATATACCGATATGTTGGACTACCTCAACATTCTGCGAAAAGATAATCCGGCTTCTCGCAACGAAGAAAATATTAGACTTCGCAGAGACGGATTAAAAGAAAAATCCAACAATGAAATCTGGACGATGATTACAAACAGTACCAAACTTCAATGGAAACAACACCCTTCGCGGTATCATGCTCTCGTTGAGGAGTGGCTTGAGCGGTTCCCTCCTAGAGGAAAAGAGTAACTATGCGTAAAATCGTTTTTGACATCGAAACCAGCAACGAGTGGACACCGGGGGCATTCAATCCGGTGGACCTTGATTTGGCGATGGTGTGCATTCACGACTCCGAAACAAATCGGTACGAAAGCTTTACGCAAGAAGAGCTTCCCAAGCTCTGGCCCATCATCGAGAAAGCCGACATGCTCATCGGCTACAACTCCGACCATTTTGACGTGCCGCTCCTCAATAAGTACTACCCGGGCGACCTCTCCACTATCAGGAGCCTCGACCTTCTCGTTGAAGTAAGGAAAGTGCTCGGCAGGCGGTTGAAGCTTGATTCTCTCGCGGAGGCAACGCTCGGCAGAAATAAAATAGCCGACGGACTTCAAGCGGTCCGCTGGTGGAAAGAAGGAAATATAGAGAAAGTCCGCGAGTACTGCATTGAAGACGTCCGCATCACCAAGGAAATTTACGACTACGCGCGGGCGCACAACACGCTCAAATTCAAGGATTGGAACGTCATCCGCGAAATAACCCTAGACACAGCGGACTGGGAAACTCCGCAGGAGAAAGGGTCTATGACGCACACCCTGCCTTTTTAGATTAAATAAGTCCGCAATGACTACGCAACTCATCATCTTCGGGGCTAGAGACCTCATTTTTGTCATTCTCGTCATTATAGTGTTCTTCTTTGCGCGCCTGCCGCGGCAAAAGAAAATAGATTTCGTTCTCTTTGCCGCCCTTTCCTTGCCGCTTGCCTACCTCGCCGCCAAGCTTGCCGCGCTTGGCTTTCCGGAATCCCGCCCGTTCATCGCGGAGCACTTCACGCCGCTCGTTCCGCACGCCGACACCAACAGCTTCCCCTCCGGACACACGCTTTTTTCAACCGCCTTCGCGCTTCTGGTATTTAAAATGAACCGTTCCTTCGGACTCTTTCTCCTTGTTCTGGCGCTTCTCGTCGGGACGGGCCGCGTCTTCGCGGGAGTCCACTACCCCATCGACATAGCCGGAGGGTTCCTGATTGCCTGCGGTGCCGCCTACATTGCCTCGAAACTCATGCCATTCGCGCGCACCTCCTATAACCGTTTTGCGGACAAAGAATAAAACGTGCTAACATAAGAGAGATTATAAAATAGTAACTACGCCCCTATCATGCAAGAAGAAAACAAGCTAAGCATTCCCATCGCCATTGTGCTCGCCGGACTTTTTATCGCCGTTGCCGTTTTCTTTTCCCGCGGAGGAACGGAACCGAGCGCGAATCCTTCCAGCGGCCAAAATGCGCCCCAAAAAGATATCACGATAAAGCCGGTCACCTCCGCCGACCACATTCTCGGCAATCCGAACGCTCCGGTTGTGATCGTTGAATACTCCGACCTTGAATGTCCCTTCTGCAAAACTTTCCACGCGACCCTTCACCAAATTATGGGAGAGTACGGAGATGACGGGCGGGTCGCATGGGTCTACCGCCACTTCCCGCTCACCCAACTGCACTCAAAAGCCGTAAAAGAGGCGGAGGCAACCGAGTGCGCCGCGGAGCTCGGTGGCAACGCCGGATTCTGGAAATTCACCGACGCGCTGTTTGAAATTACTCCCTCAAATGACAGACTTGACCTTGCACAGCTTCCGGCAATCGCCAAACAAATAGGTCTGGATGCCGACGCATTCTCTTCCTGCCTTTCAAGCGGCAAATATACTTCCAAAGTTAACCAAGCATACCAGGACGCTCTCGCTACGGGAGGCACCGGTACGCCGTACTCCATCGTCATTGCCGGCAAACAGCAAATCGTCATTGAGGGTGCCCAGTCTTACGCGGGCGTAAAATCAGTCATTGATTCCCTTCTCAAGGGCGCGTCCTCCGGCGCGAAGGCGGTTCCCGCAATCGTCCCAGCGCGATAGAACGGAACGCGATAATCTGGTTGTATTCAAAAAAAGCCACACCTATCCCCTGAGTACATACTCAAAGCGGAGTGAGCGCTCCCTGAAAGAGAGTAAGGCTTGGCCTAGCGGCCTTGAGCGCTCTCTTTCGGGGAGTGCTCGCGAAGCGACGTAAAGTCATGTTGCAAGGGGAGGTATGTGAAAAAGGCTACTCCTCCAGAAGCCCGAGCCGGTACACATCAAAAGAGTTTTCCCCCTCAAACATATCGGAGGGGTTCGGCAGGTATAGCCGCGGTCGGGAGATTTCTTTCGTCGCGTCGTTAATGAGCCGATGAAAAACAGCAAACTCTTCCGCGCACTCGCGGAAATCAATAACGTATTTGCGCATTTGCGAAGACCCGTCGCTGTTCTTTGACTTCTTGCACTCATGCACAATGAATCGCCGCACCGGCTTTCCAAATGCCTCCCTGACGGCGTAGTAGTTGAAAATCGCCTGAATCACAAACAGCGTCTTTCGCCTGCCTAACTTGCTGAACGAATCGACAAATTTATGGTCCACAATATCAAGCGCTCGGGAATCAATTTTTGATTGCACCACGAGATCTGAAATTGCTTTCAAAGGAAGCGAAAGCCCCTTCACATTCGCGATGGCTTTCACTTCAACGCCGACAACCTTATATTTCGGCGGACGGGCAAGATAAAACGATATTGCCTGCAGGTAGTCGCGCTCCATCATCGCCCGTTTTTTCTTTCTCGCCGATTTTGTTTTCGCAACACCGAAGTTTATTTCAAAGTCCTGAAAGCCGCGAAGGTACTCAAGTCCAAGCTCAATCGCTCTCTGCTTTTCAATTCCGCTGTAGAAATGCTGGAGCGCCACATGCCCGGCGCGGCCGATGACGGAGGAAGGGGTGGACGGCGTATCGTAGACCTTTTCCACGTAGCGTTTGTACCATGCCAAAGGGTTCCGCAAAAAAGCCATAAGCGACGAGTGACTCCAGTATTTAATGGGGACTTTCCGCGCACGTTTCATACCGAGCATTGTACCAGAGAACAAACCTGCGTCCCGATATCGAAAAATCTGCGGCGGCATACAAAACCGCACATATTCATTCTAGTCTTTTGCAAAACACCGTAGTAGATTAGCGGGGCGTACAGCAAAAACCTTTACGATACATCGTACAGGTTTTTGCTGTACGCCATACGGGCAATGTCCGTAAAGGCGGTTTCTTTTTTCTTTTAATAACTTCTTCAGTCGCTTTGCCCCTCGCTACACTCGTGACTGCAACACCTTAGTAACTCCTTAGCCGCTTCGCCTTGTCGTGCGTACGGATTTTCTCAAGCGCCTTCGCTTCAATCTGGCGGATGCGCTCGCGGGTAACGCCGAACTCTTTGCCCACTTCTTCAAGCGTGTGGTAAATGCCGTCCGTGAGGCCGTGGCGCATTTCAAGGATTCTGCGCTCTTTCGGCGAAAGGTGGTTGAGAATTTCCTTCAGCTGGTCGGCGAGAATGCGCCGGGCCG
>CAYHWH010000047.1:0-4481 GCA_964360325.1 uncultured Candidatus Saccharibacteria bacterium
AAAAGGTGATCTCTTTGGAAAAAAGCGCCGCCGTGCCGCCATTCAATGTTTTTTCGCTTACGGATGCCCTGGGACGCCGCGACCGCAAGGGTCTCTGGATTCTCTACCGGAAAGCGAAACAGGCGGGCCTTGTGGACGAGGAAATGCACGGCACGCTCCTCTGGCAGGTGCGCACGATGCTCCTTTCCCGGGTTTCCCGCGACGGGGCGCAGGCGGGCCTGAAACCTTTCGTCTTTTTAAAGGCTTCCCGGTACGAGAAAAATTACCCCGGCAAAGAACTTCGGGATCTCTCCGCCGGACTCGTCGCCGTACTCCACGACGCTCGTCGTGGAGTTTCCGAATTTGAAATTCTCTTTGAAAAATTTCTCCTCGGTGTTTAAAAAATTCAGGAGCCCCGTTTTTTTGGAATGTTTTTTGCGTGGTAGTATGGGCGCAATGAAAGAAAAAGTCTTCGGCCTTCCGAAAAATATTTTTCTGCTCGGCCTCACCAGTTTTTTCAACGACTTCTCGTCCGAAATGATATTTTCGATTTTCCCCGCGTTTTTTATCACGGTGCTTCACGCGGGAGCGGCATCCTTAGGCCGCATCGAATTTTTTCAAGGTATACTCGGGCAATCTCTCGGACAGATTTCAAAAGAGGAAAGCTCTCGTTGTCTCCGGCTACACGCTTTCCGTTCTGACGCGCCCTTTTTTCATATTCGTTTCAACAGTCACGGGCGCGCTTAGTCTTCGTTTTTTTGACTGGATCGGAAAAGGTCTTCGTGACGCGCCGCGAGCCGCTAAGTATTCTACTCCGCGCACTTGTACAATGCTAAGCGCTTTCCGCCCCGGATCGTTTTTTGAGAAAAATGCACAATTCGTTCGGTTAACCGAACGACAGGATGACCCCGGCTCGGTCAAGCCGCCACAAATTCCGCCAGAGGCGGACTCGCGACCACGCCTCGCGACTCTTCGGAACGAAAGGCAATGCTCCGCCTCGGACAAAACCATAAAACCTGCCGCAGGGCAGGTATGTATGTGTTTTGTCCGCCCGGTTGGATTCGAACCAACGACCAATTGCTTAAAAGGCAACTGCTCTACCAGGCTGAGCTACGGGCGGATATCCGAGGAATATAACACACTTTTCCATTCGCAGGGAGATTCTGAAGGGGGGTGCTAGAGAGACAGGTCAAACGCGAATGCGCCGGGACCCGTGAGGAGAAGGGAGAGAGACATTGCGATGAGAAAAAGGTACACGGCGTTGTGGTGTCCGAAATGTCCGGCAATGTGCCGCCGTATAAAAAGCATCTGAAGCGACACGACAATTGAGAGAAGCGCGCCAAACTGCGTCAGGAATCCGGTAAGCAGGAAAAGAGAGGCGCATAATTCAAGAATACCCATGTACCAGACGCCGAAGGCGGCCATCGTGCCGAGCTTCGATTGCAGCGACGCGAGCGCGGCGGCCCGGTCGTTGTGGAGGTGTCGGTACGCGAGCGAGAGGAGGAACAGCCCCGCCGCCGCCCTCAGCAGGGTCGGCGCGAAGAAACTCCAGTCAAACAGCTGAGGAAACAGGGAAAGCATGCGTAGAGTGTACCACGTTTCTGTTTCGGGAAAAGTATTGCTAGGATTGCATCATGAAAACCGCGGACAACATACCGAAGGGAAAGGGAGGAGCGTTTTTACTTCTCCACAATATCCGGAGCGCGCAGAACGTCGGCGCGATATTCCGCACGGCCGAAGCCGCGGGCATTTCAAAAGTGTACCTCTCCGGGTATACGCCCGCCCCGCTTGACCGTTTCGGGAGGATACGCGCGGATGTCGCGAAGGCGGCGCTTGGCGCGGAGAAGCTCCTTCTATGGGAAAGCGTTTCCTCCGCGGGAGTGTTTGTAAAAAAAATGAGAAAAGAGGGCGTTTACACAGTCGCTCTGGAGCAGGGGAGAAAAGCCGTCGACTATCGCTCCCTGCGTCCTCCGCTCCCCGTTCTTTTTATCCTCGGCAACGAAGTTCGGGGCGTGCCGCCGTCGCTTCAGCGCGCCTGCGATGCCGTCGCCGAGATTCCGCTCTACGGGAAAAAAGAATCACTCAACGTTTCCGTCGCGGCGGGAGTGGCGCTCTTTCGTATTTTGCATCAGTAGCCGAAGGAGTACAGGTCAACGACCCTGCCTTCCTCGTCGAGGAGCTCGATGGTTTCCCGTTGCTGTTTCCACAGCGGCGCGTTTCGCGCAAGGTAGATTCTCCACTCATTGCTCCAAAAATCACTGTCGGAACGGTGGTGGTCGACACAGCTGTTGTAGTTGAATGTGTCGGCGATAAAGCTGACGCAGGAAGAGGGCAGGTTAGAGGGAGGCGGGGTTGCCACGGGTGCGGAGCACTGGTCGAGATTTTTTATGTAGTCGAGGCACGCATCGTTGAGTGCAGTTCCGGGTTTTGCGAAACCGACTTCATCAAACGGCAGAGGGCAGTTTTTCGAAAGTTGGGGAGTGTAATTCTGAAACTGCCCGAGGTAGCCGCTGCACCTGTTGACGCGGAACGAACTTCCCGATGGGGAGCGTCCTGTGACGATAACGGCAAGCTCGCCCGGAGCAAGGAGAATGGCTTCGGTCCCATTCTCTCTGCCGCTGTAGAAAAATGACGCGCCTGTTCCTATGCGCGCTTGCGTGTTTGTCACCGCGCTCTTGAGCGCCCATCCGGTGACGTTTATTTTTTCAGAATTTCCCGGCGCAGACTCGATGGTTACAAACTCGCTGTCCGCGTCAGTGACACTAGTTCCTTGCCATGTGTTTGAAAAGTACACCCTTCCTTTGTAAGGAGAAGCGTTTTTCGCGTCCATCAGCGCCTGAATTTCCTGTTCAAATTGAATAGTCTGTCCCGGGTACAGAGAGCTCCCCGTGGAGGGACTCGGAACGATCGCCTCCCGTCCCGTAACAATGCGGTCGAGAAACGAGAGCCCGTAGCTCCCGCCTGTTCCCAAGGGCGGCGGCGGGTTGAGAAACGCTCCCTGCGAACTGCTGCGCGTGGGGCCTCCGGTTTCAAACCAAGCGAAACCGAGAACCGCGAGAATAAAAAGAAACGTAAAAAAGTCCCTGCGCGCGTCTCCTCCCTCGCCTTTTTCTTCAGCCATATAACTCCATCATAACGCTTCCGTTTGCAATTGCGAAGCCCCAAAAGTTTACGAAAGTTTCCGAAGCTCTTCCTCGGCGACGCGTGCGTCGCTCCACGGCGTTTTCAGTCCGCGGGGTCCCATGATGTAGGGGTCGGTTCCTTTTCCCGTAATTAAAACAACATCGTTTTTCTTTGCCGCGCGAAAAGCCGCCGCGATTGCCGCGCGTCGGTCCATCTCCACGAGAACCTTTCCGGCGGCGGCATTTTTTGGAATCCCATTTTTAATTTCCTCCACAATGGCGCGCGGATTCTCGTCGTAGGGGTCTTCGTCTGTCAGAATAATGGTGTCGCAGTATTTGCCCGCGACGGCTCCCATCGCGGGGCGTTTAGAGCGGTCTCGCCCGCCACCGGTGCCCGAGAGGACGCAGATTTTTCGCAGGGCGGGGTAGGCTTTGTACAGCGCTTCGAGCGAGTCCGGCGTGTGCGCGTAGTCGATGATGACGGAGAACGGCTGGCCGGCGGAAATTTTCTGTGCGCGTCCGCGCACGCCCGGAAATTTTTCAATCGCGCGCTTCATCGTTTCTCCGTCAATGCGGAGCGCTCGGCCGAGGGTGAGCGCGGCAAGCATGTTGTACACATTGAACTCTCCGGGGAGGCGGGACCACATTTTTAGTTTTTGGAAGGTAAACGTTGTCCCTTCCGGCGAAGCCGTGCACGGAGCGGCGTCGGCAAATCCAAAGCGGTACACTTCGGGAATGTTGAGGTCCTCGAATCGTTTCGCCTCCTTATCGTCTTTGTTGAGTACGAGTATTTGGCGAGGCTTTTTTGAAGAGAGGACGCGTTTTCCGATGTGGAGTTTCGCCGCGACGTAGTTTTCGTAGGAGCCATGTGATTCGATGTGTTCCGGAGCGAGGTTGGTGAACACGAGCGCGTCGAGGTAGAGGAATCGGTCTCTGAATTGGATGGTCGCCTCCGAGCTCACCTCAACGACCGCGTGCGTGCATTTCGCGGCCACCGCTTTTGCAAGGAATCGCTGAATGAAAAAACGCCCCGGAAGGGTCATTTTGTAGAGATTGTCCTCGGATACGTCGGCGATTTTAAAGCGCACGGTATCGGCAAGCGCCGTCGCAAAGCCCGTCTCCTCAAGCACGGTGTTTATAAGCTCGGCCGTTGTCGTTTTTCCTTTCGTGCCGGTAACGCCGATTACGAAAAGTTTTTTGGAGGGGAAGCCGTAGAGGAGCGCGCCGAGAAAGGCGAGCCCGTAGTGGTACGGCGGTTGAAAAAAGGCGAATAGCGGTTTTGGGATAAAACGCTTTATGAACGAGAGAGTTCGGTTAAGCATAGGTTATTTTATAGTATGAAACTCTTCACTCGGCAGTCATGTTGAGGAGCACACATTC
>CAYHWH010000048.1:0-2369 GCA_964360325.1 uncultured Candidatus Saccharibacteria bacterium
AAAACTTTTCGGCATAATTGCCGGGATAATTTCAATCTTTTTTGAAGCGCCGCGCACTTCGGTTCCCTGTGCGGATTGTTCTGACATTGAAATGATACAAATGAAAAATTTTTTGGTTTTCTATAAAATTGCACGTACCGTTCACCGCAAAGCAAGGCGACTTCGTTATTTGAAATTTTTTTCTTCAATCGCTTTTACCTTCTCCAGCCGGCGGACATTCCGCTCCGCTCCGTCAAACTCGGTTGAAAGAAATGTGCCGGCGATTTCCCATGCTTCCGCCTGCGAGATGGCGTCCGCGGCAAGTGTGATGACGTTGACATCATCGTGCGTACGAGCGTGTTCCGCGGAGTCTCTTGAGTACGCCACGGTTGCGCGGATTCCTCTGAATTTGTTTGCCACGACATCCATACCCATGCCGGAACCGCACAGAAAAATACCTCTGCTTCCCGGATTCTCCAAAACCTTGAGCGTTCCCGCGGAAGCAAAATCCGGATAATCATCCGTCGCGATTTTTTCGTGTGCGCCGACATCAACAACCTCATACCCTTCCTGCGCAAGGAAGCCTTTGAGCGTTTCTTTCAGTTTGAATCCGCGGTGGTCCGCGGCAAGGACGACCATCATACAATCAAGATGCAAGATACTTTGCGCTGAGCACGACATGCTCCGTCAGGGCGTAGGCGTACCCCATTTCGTTGTCGTACCACGCGAGCACTTTCACGAGATTTCCTCCGACAACGCGCGTAAAAGACAAATCCGCGATGGACGCATAGGGCTGTCCGAGAATGTCGGAGGAAACTAGCGGCTCGTCGGTAACCGAGAAAATTTTTTTCCAACGATCTTCCCCGGCTGCTTTCCGCAGAATATCATTTACTTCTTCGACACTTGTATCGCGCTTGGAGAGAAAGGTGATGTCCGCGATTGAGCCGCCTAAAACCGGCACGCGCAGAGCAATGCCGTCGAATTTTCCTTCAAGGTCGGTGAGTGCTTTCGCGGTTGCGTGCGCGGCGCCGGTTGACGAGGGCACGATGTTCTGCGCCGCCGCGCGGCCCTCTCGGTAGCTTTCTTTTCCTTTCTTCACCGGCCCGTCGACGAGCGACTGCGAAGCGGTGTACGCGTGCGTCGTGGAGAGGAGTGCTTTCTCAATGCCGATTTTTTCGTGGAGAATCTGCAGAAGCGGGCTCCCGGCGTTCGTGGTGCAGGAAGCATTCGAGCTGATGTCGCACGTTTTGAGTTTTTCTTCGTTGATGCCCATGAGCACCGTCGCGCCCGTAATGCCGGAGGACGGTTCGTCTTTCATCGGCGCCGTCACGACGACGCGCCGTGCGCCCGCGGCAAGATGCACCTTCGCTTTTTCATACGAGACAAACAGGCCGGTTGACTCAACCACGATGTCGACGCCGAGCGCCTTCCACGGCAGTTTCGCCGGATCCGCTTCGGAGACGACTTTTATTTCTTTTCCATCGACGACAAGCGTCGGTTCCGGAGATTTTTTTACGGAAACGGCCGAGAGACTACGCCCGTACACCGTATCGTACTTTAAAAGGTACGCGAGATTCTCAATATCGCCGAGATCGTTTATCGCGACGATAGCAAGCTCCGGCCGCCCCAGAGCGATTTTGAAAAACGCCCTGCCGATGCGTCCGAAACCGTTGATGGCTATTCGTGTACTCATATGCGCCAAGTATAACAGAAAAGGGCCTTCAAATTGCGCCGCTGTGGATAGAGAAAGCTCATTGTAAAAATAGCTGGAGCTTCCCGCGCACAAAGAAGACTGCTTTGGAAAACATAGTTTTCAGTTCGCGCACATTGAGCGAGAGCGAGATTGTTTCAGAATCGGCAACCGCCTGGAGCACGCCCGCGTAGTAACCCTGCGGCGCGAGGTGTGGCATTGATGAAAAAACGGAAGAAAACTTCGAGTTGAGTTGAAACGCGACCCCTTCTCCCGCTTCCCGTATCGCGCCGGCTTCCGCAGACGCAATACTCTTGAGTGCGGAAGCTGCGGAAGAAACCGCCGCCGACTGCGCGAAAGAATACTGCGCGAGCGCAAGTGTATATGCCGTGCGCTTCATGACGGAGTTTTCCGCAAACACCTCAAACCCGCGCGAGAGTGTCTGGAGCATCACCGGCGTTGCAAATACGAGCGCAATGGAAAACGTAAGCGCAAGCACGCGCTCCGGAGAAACACTTCTTCGTTTCCGCCGTCTGTCTTCAAGCACGCGCCGCGCCCGGAAGTCCCATTCCTGCTCTACCCGCAAGGGGATAGTCGGTTTTGCCTCGTAAGAAGCTGTTATGTTCGGCGTCTCAACGTACTCCCGCTTACGCTCGGTCGAAAGGTCTTTCTTTCTGACCTGCTTGCGCTTATTGGCTTC
>CAYHWH010000048.1:2379-4380 GCA_964360325.1 uncultured Candidatus Saccharibacteria bacterium
TTCGACAAGAAATCGGAAAAATGAGTTTTCCTCGACGTACCACGTTTTCCCGACTATTCTCCCGAGAACCTTCCCTTGTCGGCAAAGCCTTGCGACGTAGTCATTCGTATAGCCTGCTTTCACCGCCGCGGCGGTTGACGGCGCGTAGCGTTTTCCATCGAAAATGAGATGTTCTTCCATGTGCGTTTAGACGAAGTAGCTATATTATACGGCAAAATTTATCAAAAATCCCACAGGTTTTCAGTTCGGTGTGGATAAGAGGTATTCTGATTCTACGCTAGTTCTTCGCCTGCTATGCGTATGCATACAGATGTACCGCCAATAGAAAAACCATTCAAAAGAAAAACTCGGCCAGACGAGATGGCTTGCTAGAGCCGTTTTAGAACATCACGAAACATTGACAACACACGCAGCTGTGTGTTACGATTAGGTTGGTTTTACAAGGGAGGCGTCTCAACCATAGGAGAGACGCTTATGAGTGAAAACAGAAAAGCGAAGATGGCAGAAGCCATCAAGACGTACGAGTGGGCGCAGGCGCTTCACCCCAGGGCGGACGAAGAAAAAGTAACAATTGTCCGCTCCCCAAACCCAGTACAAAAAATAAGATGCCTGGTTTAGGCTGGAGGAGCCGACCAGAAAGAGGCCCGGCGCGCATTAATTTTCTTTATTCTTTGCGCGCCGGGCCTTTCCATTTTCAAAAATCGCCGAGCGAGTGCTGAAAGTATTTCGCTATGCCATGCCGATACCCGCCGCAAAACCGTACCATGTCGTTCCGCCATCGGTCGTGAGAAACGTGAGAATGTCGGTTCCTGTTGTTGCCGTTGTGGTCAAGGTCGGCGCGGTGGCACTCCCCCACTTTACCGCGGCGGGCCACGTCGCCGTGCGCGACCCAGTGCCGTCTTGGATGAGAATGAGGGTGAAGCTCCCCGCCGTTCCGGAGGCGGGCGGGTTTGAGAACGTGAACGTGCAGTTCCCCGTCATCGTGATTTTGAACACGTTGCCCGCCGTGAGGTCGACCGTGTACGCGGTACTGCTGTTTGCTGTTACCAGCGTCTCGCCGTAGTCCTTGAGAACCGGCATCTGCAGAACCTTGTCGTCCATATTTATCCGCGTTGAAGAAATGCGCATTGTCATAGGAAAGTGGAAAGTGAGAAATCTATAAGGTTAAAAGTATCAAAAAACCACACCGGAGTCAAACATTGGATATCCAGAGTGGATATAAATTCTTCCAAGTCCAGGCACTACTGGTCGGAAGTGGGAGTACCGATACTGTCCCCAAGGTTCGACCTTGAATATCATGGAAAACCTCGAAGAAAGAAACTTTTTTAGAATTTATAGGTGTCTTCACGCCTTTTTTCAATGGCTATAAGGAAAATAATCTTGCCGTCCACACGATAGATAATGCGCAGATGGCCCTTGCGAACCCTAAAAATGTCATCGTGCCCTTTAAGTTTCTTAATATCCAGAGCGCCTGTATCGCGCGCGGAGAGTTTCGCAAGAACACTTCGCACTGCATCGCGTTCTTTTTGCGCAAGCTTCTGGAGCGCCTTGGAAATCCTATCCATGCGGAATTAAAGCCTGGCAAGAACGTCTTTTAATTTAACGCCCCTTTTGTTGATTTTTGTAAAATCAATACAAGGTTCCCACAGTTCGGCACTCTCTTCAGGAGAAGCTATGGTAAAAATCGGTTGCGCGCGGCGAACTACGATAAACGACTCCCCTCCTTTAACACGGGAAATATACTTTTCAGTGTTTCCGCGGAGCTCTTTGAGTCCAATGATGGTTTGCTTTGTTTTCATGTATACAAGTTTATCTTTAGATACACCTTACGTCAAGCAAAAAGCGGGAAAATGGGTCGGGAATTTGGAATCATCATAAACCGTCGGATGGCGTGGTTGTTGCGGTGGTTGATGTCGCTGTTGTTGCGGTTATCGTTTCTGCTGTGCTTGTTGCGGTGGTTGATGTCGCTGTTGTTGCGGTTATCGTTTCTGCTGTGCTTGT
>CAYHWH010000049.1:0-4300 GCA_964360325.1 uncultured Candidatus Saccharibacteria bacterium
GGTCGGTCGTGGTTCCGTTGAGCTCGACCATCGGCACAGGAGTCATTACGCTCTTTGCTTTTCGATTCGGGTACGCTGTATTTAATACCACGGATAAAATTTGTTTTTTTCTCGGTGGCATTGCCATTCTTCTCTGGATTTTTACGGGAGAACCGCTCCTTGCGCTCATCCTCTCCGTGCTTGCGGATTTCATTGTCGGTTTTCCCACAATACTTAAGGCGTATCGAGAACCGCAATCGGAGACGGTTTCCACCTGGGCCATATTTACGGGAGCCGCCGCGCTTGGCATACTGGCGTCTAGCAACATCAGTTTCCACAATATGCTTTTTCCCGCGTATCTCTTCTTTTTTGACGGAACCGTTACGCTTCTCATTATGCGAAAAGTGTTCAAAGGCAAAAATATCGGGTAGGATACATACATGCCCGGGTGGCGGAATTGGTATACGCGCACGACTTAAGATCGTGTTCCGAAAGGAATGTGGGTTCGATGCCCACCCCGGGCACCACGAAATATATGGCAATCAAACCGCGTTGTAATTTTTGTAAAAAGGAACTCCACGACTTCGGCGCGCTTCTTTTTAGTCCGCCAAGAAAGAGAGGCGTCGTGAAAAAATATCATCTTTGCAAAAGCTGTTACGGAAAAATCGTTGCGAATAAACGGTTTTCCTGATAGATTTTGGTACGTTATCCGCCCGTAGCTCAGTCGGTAGAGCAGCTCCCTCTTAAGGAGACGGTCCCTGGTTCGAATCCAGGCGGGCGGACACGAGCAAAGACAGCGCTTGCGCGCTGTTTTTGTCTACGTGTCCGAGCCGGAGCGTTGTTGCAAGCGCGCTACGGCGCGAGCAACCGCGAGGCGGGGTCGCGGCCGAGCGAGCGGAAGGGAGCGAGAGCTGTGACGACAAGTCCGAGGCCGACGTGGTGCAAGAAACTATCCGTGACCGGACAAAAATAAAAACAAGGGTTTAGCATTGAGCGAGCACACGAAGCACAATGCTTAGTGATTCGTGACGACAAGCTGACATTCGGTTCCAAAAAAGGTAAGGTGGTCATACGGAGCCGATGGTAATTGCGCCCAAGGTGCTGGGGTGGCGAAATTGGTAGACGCGCCTGCCTTAGGAGCAGGTCCCGCAAGGGATGGAGGTTCGAGTCCTCTCCCCAGCACAAGTAGAGACATTTTCAGGATTAGGAAAGAGGAGCGAAAGCCCTTAAGATTAATGTCGATGACTTAATTAAGTAAATCTTTATGCACATCCTTATAATTCTCACTAATCAAAAAACGATTGGTAACACAAACAAAGAAACTGGTTTTCACTTTTCTGAATTCAGCCATCCATATGAATTTTTTATACGTCATGGATATGAGGTAATGGTTGCTAGTCCTCATGGCGGAGAATGTTCGATTACGTCGCCACATCCGGAAGACAAAATCAACTCTCTTTTTTATGCAAGTCCCGACAAAATGAAAATCGTTAAAGAAACTGCAAAATTTTCTGATTTACTAAATACACATTTTGATGCAATTTATGTAGCAGGTGGTCATGGTGCAATGTTTGATCTTCCCAACAACGAGGCACTCGCAACCATTATGCAAAATACGCTTGATGGTGGCGGAGTTCTGGGAGCGGTATGTCATGGACCAGCCGCGTTTGTGGGAGTAAAAGATAAAGACGGTTCATATCTCGTTGCTAAGAAGAAGATAAACAGCTTTACGAATACCGAGGAGAAGGCCACGCCGCATTACAACGACATGCCGTTTTTACTGGAGTCGAAACTCGTTGAACAAGGCGCACAATTTGAATCGTCAGGGCCGCGCGAACCGCACCTTGCAGTAGACACGCGCATAGTTACCGGTCAAAACCCCGAATCTATTGAGCTCGTGACTGGCGCCATTCACGCTTTATTGCAAAGCAAGACCAATGAGATTAATCGAAAGAGTGTAAAATAACGAACGGCGACGCGTCAGGTTTCGTTCCTGCCGCGCGGAGCGCGGCAATGGGTCAATTTCTTTCAAAAAAAGTTCGCGCAAAGTGTATGATTAGAGCACTTTGAGCGTAACCTATAGCAAACAAAAAGAGGCCCTAAGGGCCTTTTTTGTTTTGTATCGTCTCCAAAACCTAATCATGAGGCGGTACATATCTTGGCGGCGATCCAAAATTTTCAAGATAGTTTGTGTTGGTCGTCGGAAGCCCGAGCGTCCGATTAAAAAGCGGCGTGTCGTTGTTCGCGCCTCCGCCTGTCACCTGATTGAGCGCCGGCGTCAGATTTTGGGTATTTCCGAACGGATACGTCGAACCGCCGCCGTAGCCGCCGCCGGAAAAAGAAGAAATTCCAAACGTGTTGACGATGATGGAAGTGATTCCGAACGCGGCTATCATAATGAACATGCCAACAATCCCCCAGAGCATGTGCCTGCGCCCTTCTTCGCGGTCTGATTCCTGATTTTCGCTGTCTGTCCAGATAAATTTCGCGAGTCCCCAGAGAAATACAAGGAGCGCGAACCCGAACAAAAGCGCGATGGTCGGGTTGAGTATGACGGCAACGAAGCGGCCGATAAGTTGAATTGCTTCTGTCATCGGAAAAAACCTCAAACACTGGGGGATTAGTAGGAAGGCGTCTGAATCTTCGGCGCTGTGAGAGTGGCGTTGTTGAGCTGAAATGTTCCTATGAGAAGGTTCACAAGGCCGAACACGGAGAACATCACAAAGAGCGCGATAACGCCCCAAATCATGATGTCGCGTCCCTCCTTCTTCTTTTCATCTTCGGAAGGGTTCGTGATGTACATGAAGAGCCCCCAGATAAACACAAGAACGGACGCCCCGATGAGAACCGGAATGGCAAGATTGATAAGGTTCGCAAAAATCTTCAAAACTCCCTGAAGATTGGTCGTCTGCTGTGCCAAAGCAATCAAAGGAAGCGCAAACAGCAACCCCCCCGCCGTTACATACTTTTTCATATCTGTTCTGTGAATAAATTACCGAATAAATTACGCAAGCAAAAGCCTACATTGCCATACTAATGTCCTTTGATTGTATCAAACGCGCCTTTCCGCACAATGAAGGCGTGTGGATAGCCCATTCCCTAAGGAAACTGCTTGGGGATATTGAGCTCAAAATTGGCATTGGTCTGATTTTGAACCGTCGTTTCCCCGCCAACCGGCAAACCGCCGACGCCAGAATAGCTCCCTGCGCCGCTCGCTCCCAAAAAGGTATTTGAAAGCACGCGCAGTATTCCCCAGACGGTAAACATGAGGAAAAGAGCAACAACGCCCCAGAGCATGATTTCTCGTCCGCTTTTCTTTTCCTGCTCGTTACCAAGCGAAAGCATGTATTTCAAAACGCCGTACATAAAACCGACAACGGCTATGCCGATAACGATGGGGATTATCAAATTAATAATGCTGAGAAAAAGCCCTATTAAATCGGCATACGTCCTCGGCGCGGCAAGGGCGATCGCCGGAGAGAAAAGACCGAGGAACGGGAGGCCGGTGAGGATGAGTTTGTGTTTCATATGACTCCGGGGGCGATTTGCTGAACGGTCGCCCTCACGATGAGCGCTATCGCCCACGCACCGAGCAGAATAGCGACGCCGATGACCGTCCAGTAGAAATTCGTACGCGCTTCCTTCAGCTTCTCTTCATTTCCCTGCGCCGTCACGAAAAGAAATCCCGAGTAGATAATGAAGAAGATAGCGATAAAAAATCCGAGGTACGAGATGACTTTCAGGATTTCCACAATAACATCCGCGATGTTCGTATACTTGAGCGGGTTGAGAAGTTTTCCTTGAGCGGCATGCGCAAAAGGAATGCCTGCAAAAAAAACGAAGAATGGCACCGCCGAAAAAATAAAAGTTCGCGCGGTGTCAAATACAGACATGTGTGTTGCTTGTGTCTTCATTATCATTACTCTGCGATAAAAAAGGCGGAGAGTTCGCTCTGTCCGGAGACAATCGCCTGCCGAACCGTGTATTGCCCCGATGTCACCGATTCTATCATGCTTTTAAAAATTCCACCTGTCGCTTTTGGATTCGGATCAAGCCACCCCCGGGCAATCAAAGCAGAACGATAAAACACCGCCGATGCGGGGTCCGACGGCGCCATGCCGAGCACGTCGCGACGGGCTGGCGGAACGGCGAAGGTGTCCGCAAACGCCGCCTGAAATTCAGGAGTTATGAGGAGCGATGCGACGGAAAGGAGCCCGGCAGAACGCGCCTGGTTCTCCGCCGTGTTCGGTATCGCAAACGCGGTAAGATTTCCAAACGTGACCGGAGAGGTGGCCCCTTTGATCTGCGGAAACTCCGCGAC
>CAYHWH010000050.1:0-4292 GCA_964360325.1 uncultured Candidatus Saccharibacteria bacterium
TTCGCGGACGGCTTTTGAAACATAATTTTCCGACGGAATCAGTTCAAGTCCGTCGGCCTCGCGCTCTTCCTCGCCGACGATAGCTTTATAAATGTCCTGGTCTTGTTTTTTGATGTGAGAGTAGTTTTCTGTCATGGGCATATATTAGCGAATAAATATTTTTTTTCCGCTATATCATAGTGGTTATGCGTTCGGTGTTTTTTCCTTAATATCCTGCAAACCGCGCCGCACATCCCAGTCATCAAGCTCAAGGTCCGTGTGAAGCGGAATCTGCGGAAATGCCTTTGAAAGCATCGCGTGGGCTTTATGCACTACCTTTCGAAGTGTGGGGTGCACTAGCCTGCCGGAGCGCAATTCAATCACATAAATTGCCGCGGGTAGCCCATACGTTACCTTTGCCGTAACATTAAATCCCATGGCGATATAGTACTGTTTTTCTTCAGGGGAACAAAGGAGTTCTGCAATTGCCTTTTTTTGTTCGTCAATAAGCGCCTCCGCCTCCGTGCGCAAATCGGCTGGCAGTTGTTCCAAATACCACTCCTCAAAGCCGTATTCTGTAGTGAGAAGCGGCATTCGACAGACACCGTTGCGATGACGCTGGATGTCCCGAAAAGAACCGAAGTCAATAAGAAACTCAAACGTTACCTGCCCCACATCAGTCACAAAATGCGGCAGGTTGGTCTTCGCCGGGCGCTTTTGAAACAATTCTCGATACGGTTCAAGGTTTTTGTGCTCAATGTTTGTGTGGAATGAAAAATCGCCGCTGTAATTTTTTTCTTTGTGGTACGTGTAATCTTCCCCGACCATCTTCCAGTATGCTTCCTGCGCCTCATAGAGTTTGTGGCCGAAACTGTGAGCGTACTTTTTTTTGAGTTTCTCGTGGACTGTCGCGGCAATTTCGCGCACTTCCGCGAGAGGATAGTAGCGCAGAAGCGCAATTTTGTCCCACGCTTGACGAAGATTGCTGTGCCATGAGAGTTGCGTCGTGATACCGGCAGGAAGGAACGCGCGCAAGCTGTCAAACACGCGCGCCTTGATTGCGCGCCCGTACACGCCTTCATCTTCATCCGCCTTGCGGGGATACTTTTTTCTTAGATGATTCTCGACGCGCTCCTGATTATCCGTATAGAAACGCATCCACTTTTCCTGTATTTCCTTTGATTCAAGCGTACCGACAGGATCAACGCGCGCCTGCTTTGACATATCAATGTAGCGCGAGCTGGTTTCCTGTCCGGAGTAGAGCGCCCAGTCTTGGATAGCTTTCGCGGCGAGCATAGACACGCTCTCAAAAAACATCGTTGTACTACCGCAGTCCGCAATACTTGCGTGGCCGTACCCAACATAGTAGCGTTCCATAAATTTTCCAGAACCGCTTGCGCGCACCTTCTCCGTATGCTCTTCAACGCTTAGGGCACTGCGCGAATACAGCGCCTGGAGCATTGCCATATCCTCGGGAGAAAATTCGTCGTAGACAAATATTTTCATACTATATTACGTAAATTGTTTTCCTAATCGCGGACCGCTTTGGATGAGATAGTTGGACGAGATGGCGTCGTAGATGCGCTCCGGCACTTCCGACATTCTCTCAAACCCGATGCGCGCAATGGCCTGCCCCTGGCGCACTTCCAAGTTTTCAAACGGGCGCACTTCAAGCGTGAGCGGCCTGCCCGTTCCCTCTCCCGCCGTTCCCCACCCCCAACCAGGGTCAATGAATCCGGCGTAGTGGGCGCGAAACTCCCCGTAGCGGTCGTCCATTGATTTCATTTCGCACGCAAACTCCGGCGGGACCCTGACTTTTTCGGCCGTTGAAATAATATAAAATTTTCCTTCCTCGAGAGAAATGGAATCGTTGTGCCTCTGGAGCGGTTCAAAAAAATCGCCTGCGCGGTAGCCGCCCGCTTTTGAAAGGTCCACGACGCGACTCGGCTGTGTGGAAAGGTAGCCGGGGACATCACCCGAGAGGTCAAGCGTGAGCGTCACAAGTCCGTCAAATGGCGGAATGGAAAGCGTTTCGCGGATAAGTTTCGTCCCAGCCGCGCCATAGATAAGACCATCTTTTTGAAGCGCCACGCTCAGTTCAAGGTTATCAAGACGTGTGTTGCCGCTGAAGAGACGCAGTTGCACCAAAGAGTGCCCGAAGGCGACTTTTATGGGGTAGGATTTGGGAGAAATCGCGACCCACAGTTCCCCGCGCCATCCTCCCGGCATCATTTCGTCGTACCTTGAACTGCCGTCGGAGAGTACGCGCGCATGAATGTCGTTGCGTCCGGTTGTTGATTTCGGATTCGAAAGCGCGTACACGTCGCTTGGAAGCGCAAGCGTTTCGTTGAGACGCGCAAGATAGGTGACTCCCCGCTCCATCGGGCTTTTCAAATCGTGCGGGTCGCTGCCGATGGAGGCAAGAAGCGTTCGCACCGTTTCTCCTTCCCGCGGCAAGAACAAACGTTCCACGCGGTACACTTCTTCCGAGAGGGTCAGGTCAAGCGAGGAAGGTTGGATGTTTTTTTTGTCGGCTCCTTGAATGAAACTTCCGTCGACGAGCGATTCTATCATCTGCGACGGAAGCGCTCCTTTTTTTTGAGTTCCGGTTGCCATAACGATTGCCTCATTCTCGCACAGAGGCAACCCACGCGAAATATTGACAGATGAAAGGCGGGGTGGTGTACCCCGCCTTACAACCGCCCGAAGGCGATTTTTTATTTTTTCTGTTCAACGTGTTGCCCCTCGTACTGTTCCAGCCACGCCCGCCACCAGGAAGAGATTTCCGGCGTCCAGAATTCCTGGCGAAAACCCGGGAGACCTCCCTCCTCCGGCGTTTCAGCCGCAAGCCGGTCAAGATGTTTTGCCTGGTTCCTGAGAGTCCAGACAAGCGGCCAGGGGTTGCCGCCTTTTTCGTAGTGCTCGTACGGATACAACAGGTAGTCAAAACGTTCAACCGCCTCAAACATCCGCGCTTCCATGTGGTTGACGCTCGCCAATTCCACCATGATTGTCCGAGCATCACATGGAAAATTCTGCGGGCTTTTCAAGGCAAACTGCAGAAGGAACGCGCGGTGCAGGTGCGTCCAGATGCTTCCGAGCGGTTCATATGCGCGGCGAAACGCGCGGTATTCCGCCAAATCTTTTTCCTCGTTTTTGTCGAAGTAGGCCGTATCTTCGCCGACGTAGCCCTCTCCGTGATCATGGACGAGGACGGCGTCGGTCAGAAGCATTTCGTCAAACGGAACACCCAGATATGGCCTGCATCGATGCACCATGATGCGCGCAAGCAACGTGACGGAATGCGAATGCTCAAGCGAGGTGTGGGAACGAAGTCCCTGTCCAAACGCTTCACGCGACATTTCGGCGTATTTTTCAAAACGCAGAACAGCGCCAAGCCCGACCTGAGCGGCGCGCCATGCTTCAAACAGTTGTCCGTGGTGGCTTGTAAACGGGTTGCGACCGGGAATCGGGGCCATGAGGCCTCCTTCCAGAACGTCAAAATGAGATGGTTCGACTGAAGCAACTCTACCACAAGAGCCAGTTGAACCGAAATGGACTTCGTAAGTCAATATTCTTTCGTCAAAATCGACCCTTGATATGTGTGCGCAAGCATCAGCGATGTGCGCAAAAGAAAGCGTATGAATAACTATGCTGTAGCATAGTTATTCATACGGCGGTGATTTTGGGAATAGACGGCTTGGCGGGTTTTGACTTGGATGGCGTCGAAACCGACAAGGAGGTCAGTCCGAGGAGTACTCGATAACACAAAAAGGGAAGTAACAATAACAGTCCTATCGGCCCGTTATTGTTACGTGCTGTTTCCTAAGACGCTTTGCTAGAAACGCTGTATACTTTACTTTGTTGTTGACTTCACGTTATTAGATCTATACCGTCCGCATGGAGCAGATACCAAAAGATACGTTACACAACGGGGAAAAAGTTAAGACGCCGCCCGGCGTAAGCAGGCGCAATTTTCTTGAGTTCCTTGTCGGCGGAGCGGCAGGAACAATCGTTGGCGGCGAAGCGGCGAGAGCAGAAGAGCCCGCCCGGGAACCATTGACGAAAGAACAGCCTGAAGCAATCGCAGAATTCGTTACCACGGCTATCAAATACCTTGAGGGTCTGAAGCCCTTCAAAGAAGAAACTTTTTCAATTGCCCAGGAAGCGGGAATGGATTATATGAATTATAGAGGAGATACTTTTGGCTCCAAGGAAGCACTTAGGTTTTTTAAAGAAGAAGCTTTGGTTGTATGGGATAAAATCGGTCTGCTGGAGTACTACCTCGCAGACATAAATGTATCTCTTGCAAA
>CAYHWH010000051.1:0-4244 GCA_964360325.1 uncultured Candidatus Saccharibacteria bacterium
ATTGAATGTCTGCACGGCGGCGCTTTTTTCAAACGAGAGAACCTTTTCCGCGAAGGCGGAAAATTCCTTGAGGGGCGCGGCGGAAATTTTTTCTTCCAGCAAGAAGAAAACGTTCGGCGTTTGCGCAATGTCCGGAAGGCGGGCGAGAATCAGCCCGAGCGTTTCCTCGTTCTTGAGCACGCCGTCAAAGACGACGATAAAATTTTTCTCAAAGAGTCCCTGTCCGGCAATGTACCCCTCGAGTTCTTCCGGACTGAATCCTTTGTCACCCTCAATGAAAATGAGCGGGGCGTCCGGTTTTTTTACGAGCAGTCCGTCCACGGCGGCGCGGAGCGCGGCGCGCGCCTTTGAAACATCGGCACCGTGAATGATATAAAACATTACCTACACAGTACAATCCTTGCGCTACAGCCGTCAATGAGAGCGCCCCGATTCAGCTGTTTAAAAACACACACTCGTTCGTAATGTATTCTTAACATATATACTTACTTTCCCTACCACTATCGGTTTTCTTCCTAATAAAGAAGGGGCGGTAATCCTAAGATCACCGCCCCTGCACGAAACGAACCCTCGCACACTATTTTATTTTTCTGGCTCCCAGTCCACTGGAACACCGTGGCGTGCGAGCAATTCTCCCAGATGCGTAAGAAATTCTTTAAACCGCTCCGGGTTCTTCATAATTTGGAACATCGCCCGAACGTACAGCGGTGTGTTAAACCTCGGCATATCAGAACGATGCGGAGATTCAACGATTATTGCTGTCGCACTACTGGTTTCGGGAAAATCGACATCTGACGCCGTTGCACAGACTTCAACATCCCGACAAGAGCCGATGGCGATCAGCATTTCCTGGTGACACCGAAACACATGTTGAGGTGCCGACACGACCCAAACTCGTCTAATGTTGTGTTTACGGCAGTAGGCAACTGCATGCTCCGCCTCATCACGTGTGTTTTGGACGGTACTGTCAAAGATAGCTTCCTTTAAAATGTTCCCGGCCGAAGCCGGTTCCATTACCGCCGCCAATTCGTTTACACGCTCAAGTGCAAACTCAAGAGCGTGTGGCGACACCGCACGACCCCCTATGGGAGGAATGCCGCTGCAAAGATAGACGGCTGCCCCCTCTCTGTCTGCGAGCTGGAGCGCTTTGGGAATGACGCCCAAAAGCTCTTCTTTCGGATTTCCCCACACGACTTTTTTCCAGACGCCAGGCAGTAAAAACTGCCCGTGTGCCAGAACCAGTGTTTTGGTGGCGCCCACGGCGACCTCCTATTTTGTTGCTACGGAACTAATTATAGTCTATTATATCACAGTTAGTATCATAAGTCAACCATCTCCTTCCATCCGTGGGGTTCAACGAAGCTCTCCCATTTCTCCCCAATTTTTGCCGGTCTTGATCGCCACCGTACAGGCAACGCCGCTCGTTTCCTTCGGCGGAATGATCCCTTCCATAATTTCCCGAAGGCGCGGGGCGACCGCTTCCGCGTCTTCTTTTTGAATTTCGTACACCAGTTCGTCGTGCACCTGAAGCAGAAGGCGGACGTTTTTTTCCAAACCGTTTTTTTTCAGATACTCGTCCACCCGGACCATGGCGATTTTAATAATGTCGGCTTCCGTACCTTGGATCGGCGCGTTGATGGCCATGCGTTCCGCCTGCGCGCGGATGTACGGGATGGATGAGCGGATGCCCTCAAGGTAGCGGCGGCGGCCGAAATGCGTTTCCGTGTACCCGAGACGAGCGGCGTCCGCTTTCACGCGGTCGAGGTACGCCGCGAGGCCTGAAAATGTTTTGAAGTACGCGTTGTAAAATTCCTGCGCCTCCGCGCGGGTGGAACCGAGGTTCGCGCGCAGGGCGTTGACTCCCATGCCGTAGAGAATGCCGAAGTTTATGATCTTCGCGCGGCGGCGCATCTCGTAATCCACCTCGTCGGGGGGAACGCCGAACACTTCCGAAGCGACGGAGGTATGCACGTCGCCGCCGCGCTTGAAGATGTCGATCAGTTTTTTGTCTTTCGAGAGGAACGCGGCGACGCGCAGCTCTATCTGCGAGTAATCGAAAGCGACAAGTTTGAATCCGCGTTCCGCGACGAACGCCTTTCGGATGTTGTTCCCCAGTTCGCTTCGGATGGGAATGTTCTGGAGATTCGGACTCTGCGACGACATGCGCCCCGTCGTCGTACCCGTCTGAAGAAAGCGCGCGCGCAGGCGGCCGTCGCCGCCGATCATGCCCGGAATGTTGTCGATGTACGTGGAAAGAAGTTTCTGCAGTTCCCGGTACGAAAGAATGTCGCCGATGACGGGGTGGAGTTCGCGCATCTTTTCAAGTTCCGATTCGCGCGTCGACTTGAGCCCGGTACCCGTCTTTTTGTGGTTCTTGACGGCAAGTCCCAGCTTCTCAAACAGCACCCCCGCGAGTTGGCGCGGCGAATTTATGTTGAATTCTTGCCCAGCCTGCGCGTAAATTTTCTTCTCCAGCTTCGCAAGTTCTCCGTGGTACTCCTTAGAAAGCCCTTTGAGGTACAGGACGTCGACCTTGATTCCGCGCTCTTCCATTTTGAGGACAACGGGAAGGAGCGGGAGCTCAATGCCTTCGTAGATGCGGCTGAGGTTCCTCTGTTTGAGTTCCGCGAAAATGGCCGCGCGCGCTTTTTCAAATGAATCCGTTTTCGCAAAGAGAAGAATGTCCTCAAGCGAAGGCGCGGTGACCGTGGAATCAAGCAGCCAGAGCGCGATGCCCGCCTCCGTGAGCGCACGCGGTTCAATCTGTTCCCGAACGGGAGCCGGGGCTTCCTCTTTTGTGCGAGGTCCGCCTTCCTTTGCTTCAAGAACCGCTTTCGCCCGTTCGCCGAGCGTGCGGAAACTCAATTCGGTGAAAAGTTCCAAAATTGCCGAAAGCGACACTCCCTCGCGCCATAGCTTCTCAGGAAGCTCAAACTCCACGGGCACATCGCGTTTAATGGTCGCGAGCATTTTGCTGAATCGAGCCCCCTCTTCGTGTTCCCGCAAAAGCGCCACGATGCGCTCCTTGAAACCGGCGTCGACGAACGCCTTGTCCCCTTTCTTCAGAACCTCGTACATATTTTCAATCGTACCGAATTTCAAAATAAGCTCCGTCGCCGTCTTTTCGCCAATACCGGGAACGCCGATAATGTTATCGGAGGGATCTCCGCGCAGACCTTTGTAGTCGGTCAATTTCTCCGGAGAAAAACCGAACCGCGCCTTCACGCCCCCCTCGTCGTAGAGAATGGTGTCGTTGATGCCTTTCTTAAGCGTGTAGACGGACACGCTCTCTCCGCGGGAAGAATCTCTGACAAGCTGGAGCGCGTCCATGTCGCCGGAGGCGATGACGCTGTCGAGGTTTTGATCTTTCAGGCGCTCGACAATCGTCCCGAGGAGATCGTCCGCCTCGAAACCCGCTTTTTCGTACAGAGGAATGCCAAAGGCTTTGAACACATCCCGCGAGCGGTTGATCTGGGAGACAAGCGCCTCTTCCATTTTCGGGCGCTTCGCTTTATACCCTTCGTACGCCTCGTGGCGGTAGGTCGGGGTCGGGAGATCAAAACACGCGATGAGGTAGTCCGGCTTGAGGTCCGCGATAAGCTTCAGGAGCATCGCGGAAAGGCCGTAGAGTGCTCCCGTCGGCTCCCCTTTCGCCGAGGTAAAGTCGGGAAGCGCGTGGTACGCGCGATGCAAAATGGCGTGCGCGTCAAGAAGGACAAGCCGTTTTTTTTCTGTGCGATTCACTCTACCGGCCATATGTGGAAAGATTGTATCACGCTTGATGAGCCTTCGATTGAGGTTTGCCTGATTGTGGCAGCAGCATAAAAACGCTACAATTTAAAGGATTTCATATGCCCGCATTCAACGATGAAGAAGAAGTGAAGCGCGTGCGAGAACTACGCCTCAAGGAGGAAGAAAACCTCGCCCAGATGCTCTCTCAAAAATACAACGTGCAGTACGTCGACCTCAGTCGCGTTTCCGTGAGTACGGACGCTCTACGCCTCATCGACGAAGCGGCAGCGCGGCATGCAAATGTTGCCGCGTTTCATCGAGTCGGAAAGAAAGTCGACATCGGCGCGCTTGCGCCGGAAGCAGATGAAACGAAAAAAGTGCTCGTGGAGCTCGCCGACCGCGGATTTACGACGACGGTGTACATGCTCTCCCACCAGAGCCTGGGGCGCGCGTGGGACTACTACAAAGACCTCTCCTTCGCGACGGAAACAAAAGCGGGCATTCTCGATATC
>CAYHWH010000052.1:0-3111 GCA_964360325.1 uncultured Candidatus Saccharibacteria bacterium
TCTGTTGAGGCGATGGTACTCCTTCTGGGGGAGAGTAGCTAATCGCCAGAACTAAGGAGTGAACTCATTTTTGCAAAAGGTCCCCCCGCGCACATGCGCGGGGGGACCTTTTGTTTGTCTCGTTTTTCTTTTACAATACGTTCATGTCATGGGCATCGCGGCGACGGACGACCTACCTCCTTTTTATATTCGGCGGTTTGTTTGTCGCGCTAGCCATTGCCGCGTTCATACTCTTCCGTCCCGTGCCGTCATGTGAGAACGGTGCGCAGGACGGAAACGAAACGGGCATCGATTGCGGCGGGTCATGCCGGGCAATATGCGCCGAGGACGCCATACCCCCCATTGTCCGCTGGAGCAGGTTATTCAAGGTCACCTCAGGCGTCTACAGCGCCGTCGCCTACGTTGAAAATACCAACCAGAATGCGGGGGCGAAGTCAGTCGCCTACAGCTTCCGTTTTTTTGATGAGAAAGGAATTTTGGTTGCCGAGCGAAAGGGAGCGACATTTCTCTCGCCGGGCGGACTTTCTCCGATTTTTGAATCAAATATTAAAACGGGACAGCGCGCGCCGGCACGCACGGTGTTCTCTTTCACGGAACAGCCTCGCTGGGAGAGAGCGGCTCCTTCGGTAGGACAGCTCACGGTGAAAGACAAAATGTTTTCCGCCGACGGATCTTCTCCGCGCATCACGGCAACGCTTCAAAACACAACCATCGGCGCGTTTTCAAATATCCAAGTCGTCGCGGTTGCCTTTAACGCGGATCAAAATGCCATCGCCGCTTCCGCGACGCTCGTTCCGCGCATCGAAAAAAACGGCGCCACCGATATTGTCTTCACGTGGCCAGAGCCGTTCCCGTCGAAAGCGGTGCAGATTGATATCATTCCCCGCATTCCGCTCCGCGATTGAAAAACATGGAAGAAGCTCTCGTACGTACGGGTGCGGCACTGAAACAGCGAAGCCGGCAGGCGCGCGCCGGTATGGATTGGCCTCTCGTGGGAGCGGCGCTTTTTATTGTTGCCGCCGGCCTGGTTACCATGAACTCATTTGTCGGCGATAATCAGTTTTTTTGGCACCAGCTTGTTTGGGTCGCTGTTTCTCTCTGTGTTTTTTTTATTGTCAGCTCCATAGATTTTCATTTTTTGCGCCGCACGGGGGTCATCGTCGCGCTCTACGGCGCCGTAGCCGCGCTTCTCATCGGCGTCAGTTTGGTCGGCACCGTGGTGAAGGGGGCGCAGAGCTGGTTTCATTTCGGATTCATCGCGTTCGAGCCGTCCGATCCGGCGAAGCTGGTGCTCGTTTTGCTCTTGGCGAAGTACTTCTCGCGGCGGCACGTGGAAATCGCCCACATCCGCCACATACTCATTTCGGGTTTCTACACGTTTCTTTTTTTTGCGGCCGTGTTCATCCAGCCGGACTTCGGCGCCGCGATTATTTTTTTTCTCATCTGGCTTGGCATGGTTCTTGTCTCCGGCATTTCGAGGAAACACCTCGCGCTGGTTTTTATTCTCGGTTCGCTTGTCTTCAGCGGGTTGTGGATCGGAGCTCTCCACCCGTACCAAAAGCAGCGCATCATGACTTTCCTCAATCCGCTCACCGACATCCATGGGGCGGGCTACAACGCGTTCCAGTCGACCATAGCCGTCGGCTCGGGCGAGCTTCTCGGGAAAGGCGTCGGGTACGGCACGCAATCCCGTCTCCGGTTCCTTCCCGAGTACCAGACCGATTTCATATTTGCCGCATTCGCCGAGGAGTGGGGGTTCGTCGGCGTCGTTTTCCTGTTTCTTGTGTTCGGGTTTGCGATTTTCCGCATCGTTCGCATCGCGATGCGTGGCGAAACGAATTTTGAAATGCTCTACGGCGTCGGTTTTGCCGTCATGTTGGTAAGCCACTTCGCGCTTCACGTCGGCATCAATATCGGCCTTCTGCCGGTTACCGGCACGACGATTCCCTTCATGAGTTACGGCGGTTCGCACCTACTCACCGAATTTGCGGGTCTGGGTATTTTGATGAGCATGCACCGCCACGGACGTGCCGTTCACCGGAGCGATATGAGGAACGAATTTCTCGGAACCTAGCGGTAGAGTTCCAAAGTTCTCGAAATCATGCGGGAGAGTGAGAACTGTTCCCGCACGCTTGTCTTTAATTCCCGCGCGTAGCCTTCGGCGCGGGTTCTTTGTTCAAGAAGCTCCAGCACCGCCTCCGCGATCGCTTTTGACGAACGCGGCGCGACGAGACGGCCCGTTGTTCCATCGGTGATAAGTTCCGGAATTCCTCCCACCGCGGTTGCGATTGCCGGTACGCCGGAAAGACCGGCTTCAAGGACTGAAATGCCGAATGATTCCGAAAGGGAAGGAAGGAGGAACAGGTCGTACGCCCTCCCGTACCGCCGAGCGTCGTCGACGAAGCCGAGAAGAAAAACGTGTTGCCCCAGGCCGCGTTCCTCAATGAGTTTTTCGAGCGCCGCCCGCTCCTCTCCTTCGCCCGCGATGAGGTAGCGTAGCCGCGGGTGCACGTGCGTGATGAGAGGAATGGCTTCAATGGCGTACGAGAGGCCTTTCACGGGGTGAAGTTCGGCGACGGTTCCGAGCCAGAGATCGTTTTCGCAGGCGTCAAGAACCGGGTGCGTCAGCGCAAGCGCTCGCCGGGCTTCTCCTTTTGAATAAAAATTCACGGGGCCGATGCCGTTCGGTATAACCGTTATTTTTCGACGGACAAACGGCAGGTTGCGCATGTCATGCGCGACGGCGTTTGAAACGGCAATCGTGCGGTGGCAGAGCGCCACGGTCATCCATGAAAAAAGTTTGATGAGTGTTTTGGAGAGGGCGGAGCGGTTCTCGTTGAACGCCCACGCGTGCGCCGTAAATACGATCTTCGGTACGCCGGCGATGCGCGCCGCAAGAGCCCCGATGCCGCCGGCCTTTGAACTGTTGAGGTGGACGACATCGGGTTGTTCCCGCAGGAACAGTTGAAGCAGCGCAAAAAAAGAAGCGACGTCGCGGAAGAGATTGATGTCGCGCTCAAGCGATGGGCAGGAAATTACTCGCACCTTTTTTTCCTCCAGCTTTTGCTTGAGCGCTCCGCCCTCCCCGAGCGCGACGGCGGGGACGCCGTC
>CAYHWH010000052.1:3121-4000 GCA_964360325.1 uncultured Candidatus Saccharibacteria bacterium
TTGGCCCGAAAATACCCCCCCCTTTTTTACCCACCCGCTTTTGGTGTCGGCCCCCCCCCCCCCCCCGCCCCCGGGGGGGGACGCCGTCGCGCTCGGAAAGCGACATCGCGAGGTCAAACACGTACCGCTGCGCCCCTCCCCAGTTCGATTTCGTGATGACGTAGAGTATTTTCTTTCGTTTTTCCATACCGTTAAAACCATACCACCGCCGCACCGCAACCGCAACGAACCCTTTATATACGGCCTTTTTTGTTGTACTATGAGGTGCGCATGAAGTTCGTGAATACAGTGGAACGCCTGCTTCTTATCGTCGGGGACGTGGTTTTTTTGTACCTGTCTCTCTGGCTGACGCTTGCGGTTCGCACCTTCTCCACCCCGTCGCAAGAATTGCTCGTGCTCCACGTGTTTCCATTTACACTGCTTTTCGTTCTCTGGCTTCTCGTTTTCCTCATTACCGGGCTCTACGACCAGCACACGACCCTGTTCCGGCGTAAATTGCCGGACAGAATCGTTCGCGTTCAGCTCTTCAACGTTCTTCTCGCCGCGCTCTTTTTCTTTTCCATTCCGTTTTTTGGCATCGCGCCAAAGACGAACCTCGTGCTCTATTTGATTATTTCTTCGATCCTGATTATTTTTTGGCGCCTGCACATCGTGTCGCTTCTGTTGCGGCGAAAACCGGTGGAAGCGCTCCTTGTCGGCGGCGGAAAGGAATTCAAGGAGCTTTTTGACGAGGTAAACCAGAACCTGCGCTACCCGTTTCATTTCACGCACACGCTCAACGTGGACAAGGTTCCGCCCGGGGCTCTTTCGGAGAAACTTTTCGCCGATTTGCGCGCGCCATCTCTCGCGTTCGTCGTGCTTGACATGAGGCACCCGAAA
>CAYHWH010000053.1:0-3989 GCA_964360325.1 uncultured Candidatus Saccharibacteria bacterium
GTTGGTTTTGGTCATTCATAAGTGTATAGGTGTATCGCGAATGGTTACTCCTGTTCGCTACTTGTTTGGCTTGAGGTGCTGCGCGAATCTTTCACGCTTCTCTTCAAGCTTCGCTACGGTATTCTCGAAAGGTTCAAGTTTTTTTCTTGCTTTCGAAAGGGCGTTTTCGCGCTTTTCCAGACTCTTTTCATTCTTCTCCAAAATCTTTTCCAATTTGGAAATTTTTCCATTAAGTTGCCACCGTTCCCACTTTTTTACAACCTGCCAGAACTTCAATTCGCCAAGCGCGTGCGTGTCGCGCAAGAGCTCGAGTCGGCGGCGGCTGGCTGCCGCGTTCGACTCTCGTATTCTAAGCATTTCGCTCGTGAGTTGGTCGAGTTTCTTTCTGATCGGCATGCTACGGCGTTCAAGCGCATCGAGCTTATCTGCAAACCTACGAACCTCCTGCGCGGCGACGGTTTCTTTTTGCCGGGTGAGTTCTTGTTCGACAGAGCGCGCTTTCTCAAAATTTCCCTGCGCCTCTCGAACGTCTCTGTTCCGTTTTGCTTCAAATTCGGACGTCATGACAGTAAGCTCCGCTTGGATTTCCCCGCGCTCTTCCTCCCCCGCCGTCTCCAGCCGCGATTCAAGTATCTTCTTGTCCGCGAAGAACTCTTGGGCGAGGTGCTCGCGTTCGGAGAGCGTTCTTTCGAGGTCCTTTCTCTTTTCGCGGGCCGCGGATTCTTGGCGCGCGAGGAAAGTAACCTGGATTCCCGGCGGCATTTGCCTCATGAACCAGCCGAGGGCGGACGTTCTCGGCGCGACGCTTTTTCTCTCGGCTCCCCGCGGCGTTTCAGCGCGCCGCGCGGAACTTTCGCGCGGTTTTGCCGGGGCCTGCGGCGCGATTTCGTCCCCTTCGGTTTTGCCAGGAGCCGCTTCAGCGGCCCCCGCAGGTCCTTTTTTCCCGAGACCGAAAAAGCGGCGACGTCCGAGGTCTACTTTTTCAGGTTCCTCAAAAATCTGACGCGGAGACCTCCTGTCTTCAATGTTCGCTCGAAGTCCTGGCCTCCGTTCCGCAACGCCTTCCGGCGTCGAAGACGGCGCTTCTCGCGCCGGAGGCGGAGTCTCCCGGTCGGGCGCGGCCGGTGTTTGCGGCGTCTGTTCCGCGGCAGGCTTTCCTTTCTCTTTATTTTTCAGTTCTCTCTCGAGCTGTTTTATTTTTTCGCCAACCATACTTCTCAGCTCGTCGCTCATGCCCGCATCATGCTGGCTCTCTTTAAGACGCCGAAGTTGCCCTTCTGCTGAAAGCGTATCTGGTGATTTTACAGAACCGGCTTTTTTCTCCGGTGTTCCCAAAGAAGAAGTCCTTTTGGCGTACTCCAAATTGTGTTCTATGCGCGCAACGGTCTCGCCTAACTTTGCTTCAAGCTCTGTCACCGACCCGCCCTCTGTTTTGAGTTTTTTTATATTATCAATTAATCCTTGGATCTCTTTTCGTACAGGCTCTTTCGCTTTCTGCGGCAGGCGAGGGTCATTAATCAGCCCGTTTGCTTTTTTGAAGGTTGTCTTTGGCGATTCTTCCTCGGTGGGTGGTTGTCCCTCTTTCATTCCCTCATTAGGAGGTATAGCTTCATATTTGTCAAGTAACTTAATTATTTTTTTTATTTCCCTCGCCCTTTTCTCCTCGGAGAGCAAAGCTTGCTCTGCAATTTCCTCCGCTGGCGTAGGATGGGGGCCGCTTTTCCGCGCCATTTCTAACCCTCCGAAAAGGATGTCCTCCACGCTTCCTTCCTTAAAGGGTCTATCTTTCGCGTCTCTTTCGTTCAGGACTTTCGGTTTTTCCTGCGCGGCGGACGGGGTCGGTTTAGGGGCAACGGGCTTTCCTTTAAGTCTTCTCCTTAGTCTCTCAAGCACTTCTCTGTTGCCGTTTTGATCGGCGAGCAGTCCCGTTGCTGGGCCCGTTTCTTTTGCTTTTCGGATGCCTTCCGCTACTTTGTTCATAGATGTTTGCATAGTACTATGTCTTTCCGAGAATGAGTAGCAAGATTTTGAACTTATTCCCCTTATCCCCACCTGTGGATGGCGCGGTTGACTCGCTCGGCCTGTCGGCTATAGTGGATGGCGTGCTTCTATTTTGTGGAGATTTGAAATATGGCTCTGTGTAGCCGTTTCTTCGGGCCATATACGAAGGGCTGTCTGATTGCCCTATAAATTTAGGCTTATTTCACTTCAATCACAGGACCCCGGCCCACTTTGGCGTTTTTTAGTGAGCAGGGCGAAAAAATGGCTTTACATAAAGCTTTTCTCTGAAAGGCTTGTTGTTGCTTTGTTCCTGCTTGTCTCCTTACCGACAACCGCGAGCGCGGGGGCGCTTTCCTCTTTCCTTTCGGGGATACTGGAGAGGACGGCGCAGACAAGCAGTGCAGCCGGAGAGAAGTATCTGCTCGCAGACCTTCCTCTGCTTCAGGCGGCCAGAAATTTTGACCCGAATCCGGCAAAAGGCGGCAGCGACCTGACTATTATCGGCGGCAGTGCGCTTCTTGCGGAGACCGGCCCCTCGGGGAGCATGGCGAACATAGAGGATGCTCCGGCGTCGGACCAAATCAGCATTTACGTCGTGCGCCCGGGCGACACGCTTTCTCAAATAGCAAAAGTGTTCGGCGTTTCAACGAACACCATCATCTGGGCGAACAATTTGACTCGTGGCGGCGCGCTCTCCGTCGGGCAGACCCTCGTTATTTTGCCGGTCTCCGGGATTCAGCATACAGTGGCGAAGGGGGAGACGGTTCAGAGTATTGCGAAAAAATACGGCGGGAACGCGGATGAAATCATCTCATACAACGGCCTCTCCGGAAGAGGCGCGCTTTCCGTGGGAGACGCCATTCTCATTCCGGACGGTGAAATCGCCGCCACGCCGAAATCTTCCTCCGGCACGAGCGCGTCCCGCGCTTCAAGCGGACCGAGTTACGCGGGGTATTACATCCGCCCGATCGTAAATGCGGTTAAAACGCAAGGACTTCACGGCTACAATGGCATTGACCTCGCGGGCTCCTACGGAGAACCGATTATCGCCGCCGCTTCGGGGCAGGTTATCATCGCGCGCGATTCCGGCTGGAACGGAGGCTACGGCAAGTACGTGGTTATTTCTCACGCAAACGGAACGCAAACGCTCTACAGCCACTTGAGTCAGGTCATCGTGTTCGTCGGACAGTACGTCGTGCAGGGACAGGTCATTGGCTACGAAGGCTCAACGGGCAAGGCGACCGGCCCGCACCTCCACTTTGAAATCCGCGGGGCTAAAAACCCATTCTAAACGAATGGGTTTCGCCCTAAAACCTAGATTCTCCGAGGTTAAACCTCGGAGAAAATCCGTGTCTTTCTCTGAAAGCTAAAAGCTGACAGCTGTAAGCTACCTCACACTTGTTCAAAACCTCGCGGGCGGTACTGCAGGGCTTCAAGCACGTGTTCCGCTTTCACGGCTTTGGATTTTTCCAAATCGGCGATGGTTCGCGCGAGTTTTATGACGCGATGGTACGAGCGCGGGGAGAGACCGAGCTTCCCGCTCGCCTCGTTTAAAAGCCGAACGACGTCAGGGGTAAGCGGAACAAGTTTTCCGAGGTCCCGCATGTTCATCTCACTGTTCGTCCTGATGGGTCGTTTCATTTTTTCAAACCGCGCGCGCTGTATCTGCCGCGCCGAGGCAACGGCAGCGCGGACTTTTTTCGTTTCCGCCGATGCCTTTCCTTGTTTTTTCTTCTCGGAGAGTTTGCTGTGCTCAATGCGTCCGACCGGAATCCACAAGTCTATGCGGTCCATAATCGGCCCGGATATTTTTCTCTGGTAGCGCAAAAGCGAGTTTTGCGGGCAGACGCACGGCTTGTCCGTGCCGAAGTTTCCGCACGGGCAGGGATTCATCGCCGCGACGAGCGTGAAGTGCGCGGGAAACGTCGCGCTCCCCTTTGAACGCGAGATGACGATTTCCCGTTCCTCCAGCGGTTGGCGCAGGGCTT
>CAYHWH010000054.1:0-3891 GCA_964360325.1 uncultured Candidatus Saccharibacteria bacterium
CACCGCGGTTTCCGCTTCGCGGCTAAACGAAATCGCCGTTTCGGCGCGAAGCGGAAACTTTGCATCTGGCGCTTACTCCCGCTTTTTCCCGACCCTTCTTCGTGAAACAATGAGGTAATTTGAATACTTCTTCGGCGTGCGGGTCTTCTGTCCTTTGCCGGTTGGCTTACCCCACATGGAAACGGCACGGCGGCGGCCGCGGCCGGAGCGTCCCTCGCCTCCGCCGTACGGATGGTCAACGGGATTCATTGCCGAACCGCGAACCGTCGGGCGTATGCCGAGCCATCGGCTGCGGCCCGCCTTGCCGATATTCACGAGTTTGTATTCTTCATTTGAAACCTCTCCTATAGATGCCCATGCGGTTTCAAGCACTTTTCGCACTTCAGTCGAAGGCATTTTTAAGTCAACGTAGCCGGCGTCGTTCGCGACCACTTCGGCAAACGTGCCCGCGGAGCGGATGAGCTTTGCACCGCCGCCAGGTTTCACTTCAACATTATAGACAAACGTGCCGATGGGAATATTTTTCAGCGGAAGTCGGTTGCCGGGCGAGAGAGGAGCTTTCTCCGACACGAGGAATGTGTCGCCGACTTTGAGCGACTTTGGCGTGAGTACGTAGCGGCGTTCGCCGTCCTTGTAGCAGACGAGCGCAATGAAGCCGGAGCGGTTCGGGTCATACTCAATGGTTTCAAGAGTTGCCGGAATATCGCGCTTGTCGTAGATGAAATCAACGTCGCGGAAAAGACGCTTGTGGCCGCCTCCCTTGTGGCGCACACTGATGCGTCCGGCGTTGTTGCGCCCCACAAAACGCTTCCCCCCGGAGACGAGAGCTTTGTGCGGCGCAGACGCGGTCAGTACGTTCCGGTAGGAAACTACGGTCATGTGGCGGCGCGAAGGGCTAGTTGGTTTGTAGTGTTTCATAGATACTGTATGCCGTTTATACGAACTCTATTGTATCTCCCTTTTTCAGATATATGTACGCTTTTTTTCCTTTTGCCGTATAGCCAACCTTTTTGCTGCGCGTCGAGTGCACGGCTTTTCTGGTAACGGCAATGACGTTAATTTTACGCGGCGTCACGTGGTACAGCTCTTTCACCGCCGCCTTAATGCGCTCCTTGGTTGCGTTTATGGCCACATCAAAGACGTACACTCCGTTTTCCGCCATCATTGTCGCTTTCTCGGTTATGCGCGGACGCACTAAAACAGCAGAAAGAACACCCGAGATTTTAGATGAAGACGCCGAAGCTTCTTGTGGCGCTTTTTTAGGAGCGACGATTTCTTGCGCAGCCTTCTTCACTTCTTTTTTTTCTTTTTTTCCGAAGAAGAGAGCCATATTATTTTTTTACCGTTGAACGTCCTTCAAGTTTCTGGAGCGACGCGTCGGGACCGACAATCGCGACAGTGCGGTACGAAAGGAGGTCAACCGGATTGAGATTGCGCGTCTCGGTGACGAGAACGTTGCCGAAATTTCTGAAGCTTTTTGCAAGCGACAGGTCTTTTTCCGGAAGCGACAAGAGGACAGCGTTTTTCTTTCTGCCGGAAACCTTGCTGAAGAGCGCACCTATGACTTCCTTGGCGTGTTTCGTTTTCACTTCGGGAAGCGCGATGCGGTCGACAAAGACCAACTCACCGTCTTTGAATTTGCGCGACAAAACGGCGTACAGAGCTTTCGTGCGCATTTTTTTGTTGATTTTCTGGCTGTAGTCGCGTTCTTTGCGCGGACCGAACGTTACGCCGCCGCCTTTCCACAGCGGAGAGCGGCTGGAGCCGTGCCGCGCGCGGCCTGTGCCTTTCTGCTGCCAGGGCTTTTTGCCTCCGCCGCGAACCTCCCCGCGATTTTTCGTATGGGCGACGGTCGGGCGCGCGTTCGCCTGCATGGAAACGACGACTTGGTGCACAAGGTCGGCGTTCCACGGCGCGCCGAAAACTTTTTCGGGAAGCTTTACCGAGCCGATTTCTTTCCCTCTCTGGTCGTAGACTTTCGCTTCCATGCCGCGAGAAACCGCGCCGGCCTCGGAGACCGCGGGAGTAGATTTCTTTGTGGTTTTTTTTGTTTTGGTTTCCATATTTTTATTCAAACGACGGACAGAATTGGCAAACATCAGCCGCGTACCTCGACAAGCGTTCCGCGCCGGCCGGGTACCGCGCCGGAGACCACGAGCGTGTTGTGCTCGGAATCAAGCTGCAGCACCTTCAAATTTTTCACCGTCACGCGGTCGCCTCCCATTCGGCCCGCCATGCGCATGCCTTTTGCCACGCGTCCGCCTGCGCGCCCGCCGCCGCCGATAGAGCCCGGTTCGCGTTCCGAGTGTTTTTGACCATGCGAGCGGGGACCTCCTTTGAAACCGTGGCGCTTCACGACGCCCTGAAATCCTTTTCCTTTCGAGGTAGCTGAAACGCTGATGATGTCGCCCGGCTTAAAAATATCGGCGACGGAAAAAACCTTTCCCACGGTTGTATCCGCATCAATCGCGGGAACGCGAAGTTCGCACATGTGGGCGAACAGCGAACCGCCGCTCGCTTTGAAATGTCCTTTGAGTGCCTTATGCACGTTCTTTTCTTTCTTTGTTCCGTACGCAAGCTGAATGGCGTTGTAACCGTCTTTCTCCACCGTTTTCAGCTGGGTAACGGTCACCGGACCGGCCGAAAGAACCGTCGCGGGCGTCGCAATACCCTTCTCATCGAAGATTTGCGTCATATATTCTTTTGTGCCGAGGAGGAGTTTCATTTTTCAACAAAAAACGCGCGGAAGCATTTCGCTTTGCGCGAGATGCCATTGGTCCTTCGGCGGATTCGGCGGGCTCACCGCAAGCAAACCCTGGGACGTAGCACGCTTCAAAAGAAGCGTCGGAGGAGAGTATACAGGGGCTTTTAAAAAATGCAAGAAAAAAGGAACCCCTCGGCTGTGGCCAAGGGGGGTTGGTGAAAGCGTTTCCCGCGAAAAGCGGCGCATGGGGTTTTGCACGCCAGCGAGAGGACCCTTAGGTCCTGTGGCGTAGGCTATACCCCATCGCCTTCTAAGGTCTTACCGACGGTGTCGGCAAACCCTTACCTGCTACCGCAAAGACCAACCACTTATGATTGTACCAAGCCGGCACCCGGCGTCAATTGAGACCATGACCGCGGTTCGTGGTGCGCACCAAAAAGAAAATCTCCCAGCCGGGAGATTTTCTTTTTGGTGTTTGGAGGTATTTGCCGAATCGCGATCTTACATCATCTTCACGTCGATATTGACGCCGGAGGGCAACGAAAGGTTCGTCAAAGCCTCGATGACTTTTCCCGACGGGTTGATGATATCGATGAGCCGCTTGTACACCCGCATCTCAAATTGTTCTCGCGCATCTTTGAAGACGAAGGCCGAGCGGTTGACCGTGTATTTCTTTATTTCAGTCGGAAGCGGAACGGGTCCGACGACCGTCGCTTCGTAGCGAAGCGCCGTGTCCATAATCTGGCGAACGGAGGCGTCAAGAATTTTATGCTCATATGCGCGAACACGAATGCGCAATTTGCTGATCGCATCTTCGTGCTTCGCGGTTTTTGGAGTACGCGCGCCGGCTTTTTTCGGCGCCGCGCGCCCCGCCGCGGCGGAGCTCTTTTCTGTTTTTGCTTTCGTAGCCATTCGTGGATTGCGGCAAAACTTACGCGACTATTTTCGTGACCACACCCGCGCCGACGGTCTTGCCTCCTTCGCGGATGGCAAAGCGCTGTTTTTCTTCAAGAGCGACCGGCGCAACAAGCTTCACTTTGAACGTAACGGTGTCGCCCGGCATAACCATTTCAACGCCTTCCTTGAGCGTCACTTCGCCGGTCACATCGGTCGTGCGGATGTAGAACTGCGGCTTGTAGCCGGAGAAGAACGGCGTATGGCGACCACCCTCATCTTTCTTGAGAATG
>CAYHWH010000055.1:0-3890 GCA_964360325.1 uncultured Candidatus Saccharibacteria bacterium
CGCCGCTCTTCCCTTCCGGAAGCGCCGCCCGCGCTTCTGTTGTTGTGTCCTTTATCGTGTCCTTTATCGGAACCAAGCAGAGGCCCGAATGAAAAAAGCAGCTCTTTTTTCTCGTCCTCAAAAACATCGGGGGTGAATATCTCGGGGGAAAGAGAAAGGAGATCCAACCCTATTGCTGCTTCAATTTGACGGGCTAAATTCACCAATTCCTGCCGTATCACTGAGGCGTTCATGGGAGAGAGGTACCCGGCGGTTTGCGCGATGTCGCAGTACGAGGCGAGCTCGAGAGCTTTCGCCGTAACCGCACGAAAACTCTCTTCCCTTTCACCGCGGCCGTTTTGAAGCGGAAAAGAAACTATAAAAGACAAAACAGAGAGTCCGACCTCGCGCAGGGACGCGGCGAGCGGCTCGTTCGGGGGGAAAAAATTCGTGGTGAGGTAGATGGCCGCGACGATCTTTTCCGCCTTGCTGTAGAGTGCAAATGTCTTTTTGTCGCCTCGAAACACAATAGAATGGGCCGTGTATTTACCGTCTGACACGATGTCTTTTTGAATTCCTGTGTCTTTTTCCTGTTCCATGTTTTGTCTTTTACAAGATTTGTCCTTGAAAGCATTTCGGACGCGTTTTTGTCTTTGAACTATATATCGGACAAAATTGCTTGTAAAGGAGAAAATAACCATGGACCATGAAGTGCGAAACTCCTCACTTGGTATAAATTTTTGATAGACACGCATTCCGCCTTGGGCGGATGCTATGCTCAGCCCCTGCCTGCGGCAGGCAGGCGTCGGCTTGCGCAATGTCTATCAAAAACTATACCCGCGATGAGTTTCGCACTTCATAGTTTCAATAGACTTGTATTGTGTTCTTTCGCATAAAAACCGACGGGCAAAAGAAAGTTAGCGCGACAGCGCATGCCCCTCCGCGCTTACTTCGTGGTATTATTTCCTTGTTCACGCGCCGCGAAATTCACCCATGGCAAAAAAGAACAAAGAAAAACGACCGAGAGAAAAAACATCGTTCAACCCGCTCCGGCAATTGCGCGAAGAGACCGTACAGGGCATCTTCGTCGTCGTTTTTTTCGTGCTTGCTGCGATATTTCTTCTCGCCGCGGGCGGGTACGCGGGCATTATCGGAAACAACCTCTACAGGCTTCTGAACCTCCTCCTCGGCATCGGCTACTTCCTCCTCCCGCTTCTCTTTTTATTTCTCGCCGTTGTTTTTTTCCGCAACATGGAACGGCGTTTCAGCGGACTCAAGCTCATCATGGCGCTTTTTCTATTTCTCGCGGGACTCGGCATCATCGAGCTCTCCCTCCACGACGGCGGCATTGCCGGTTCTCTCATCGCTCTCCCGCTCCTCCGGTTCTTTGACATCTACCTGGCGCTTCTTCTCCTTGCCGCGGTCATCGTCATCGCGCTTCTCATTATTCTGGAGGCCCGCCTGACGCTTGCGTGGCTTTCATTCTTCCGGCACGCGATGTTCTGGAAGAAACGAGGGGCGTCGGAGGACAACGAGGACGATGCTTCCCTGCCGTACGAGGAGGAACCGGCTCCGGAAGCGTACGACGAGGAGCCCGAGGAAGAGCCTGCGCGGGAAACGGGCATGATGGAAAAAATTCTCGGCAAGAATAGAAAAGAGAAACCGGAAGCTGAAACGGAAAGCGGGAGCATCGTCATCGCGCCGTCTTTGTACGGCGACTACACTCCGCCGCCGCTCTCCCTCGTAGAGCGCGACCGCGGCAAGCCGGGGGTCGGCGACATCAAAGCAAACGCCAACATCATCAAGCGCACGCTCCAAAACTTCGGCATTACCGTCGAGATGGATGAAATTTCCATCGGCCCGTCGGTGACCCGCTACGCGCTCAAACCGGCGGAGGGCGTGCGCCTTCAAAAAATCGTGTCGCTCCAGAACAACCTCGAGCTTGCGCTCGCGGCGCACCCCGTGCGCATCGAAGCGCCCATTCCCGGAAAATCGCTCGTCGGCATCGAGGTTCCGAATATTACAAAAATGACAGTCGGACTCGCCTCGCTCCTCTCCGACGAGAAATTCTCCACGTCCAACAAACAGCTCTTGATAGCGCTCGGGCGCGACATCGCCGGCGCGTCGCACTTCGGCAACCTCGCAAAAATGCCCCACATGCTCATCGCGGGAGCAACCGGTTCGGGAAAATCAGTTTCAATTCACGCTCTCATCACGTCGCTTCTCTACCGGAATTCGCCGGATGTCCTTCGCTTTATCATGATCGACCCGAAACGCGTGGAGCTCACGCTCTACAATAAAATTCCGCACCTCCTCACTCCCGTCGTTACCGACCCGAAAAAAGCGATTCTTGCGCTCAAGTGGGCGACAAAAGAAATGGAACGGAGGTACAACGTGCTTGAGACGGAGTCCGTGCGCGACGTCGAATCGTACCACACGAACGTTTTCCTGCCCGCGCTGAAAAAACTTGAACGGAACGACGAGGAAGAGGCCTCCCTTCCGGAATCAATGCCCTACATCGTCATCATCATCGATGAGCTTGCTGATATCATGCATACCTATCCGCGGGAGCTTGAGTCCGCGGTGGTGCGCCTTGCACAGATGAGCCGCGCGGTGGGCATACACCTCGTCCTCTCAACACAGCGTCCTTCGGTGGACGTTATTACCGGCCTCATCAAGGCAAACATTCCGGCGCGCATCGCGCTGCAGGTCGCTTCGCAGATAGATTCGCGAACCATTCTTGACACGAGCGGCGCGGAAAAACTTCTGGGGGCCGGCGACATGCTCTACCTCTCCGGCGACATGGGAAAACCCCTGCGCCTGCAGAGCGCGTTTATCGGGGAAGACGAAGTAAAGCGCGTCGTGAGTTTCATCGCCAAAAACAACCAAGGGGAAGCGCCGGGCGACATCTCCGCAGCGGCGGAGAACGGAAACGGCAATGTGCTCTTTGACGCTCTCGACGAAAACCTTGGCGATGAAGACGACCTCTACGAAGACGCCCGCGCCGCGGTGACGGACGCGGGGAAGGCATCAACGTCGTACCTCCAGCGAAAATTGCGCATCGGCTACTCGCGCGCGGCGCGGCTCATGGATATCCTTGAAGAACGCGGTGTCATCGGTCCCGCAGACGGGTCCCGTCCACGGGACGTCATCGGGCACTCCGGCGAAGAAAAAACCGAGGAAATAACCTGACCCTTATGATTATGAACTACGAAACTCTTCATTCGGCGATTATTTTGATGAGCACACATAAAATTCTCCTGAATTTTTGCTCTGCTCGGGCCGTCGCCCTGCGCAAGGCTCCTCAAAATAACCGCTTTCATTTGAGTTTCGTAATTTAAAGTTATGAATGTCCGGACCAACGAGCGGCTGAAGTACGCGGCGTACGCCCTCGCACTCGCGCTTCTTTTTTCCTACGCGTACTACGAGGTTCGGGGTCTTATTGAGGGGCCCGTGCTCACCATTCACAGCCCGCAGAATGGCGCAACGATTCACGGCACCACGACCAGCATTACGGGAGCAGCAAGGCGCATTACGTACATCAATTTAAACGGCAGGCAGATATTTGTGGACGCGCGGGGAAATTTTTCGGAATCGTTGCTCCTCTTGCCCGGCTATAATATACTTTTGATTGAAGCGCGGGACTTCTTTGGCAGAACAACGCGGAAATCTTTGGAACTTATGTACGAGTAATTAATTAACAACACTCATCACCGATGCGTATGACAAAAAAACCTCAGGAGAAAAAGGAACCGAAGAAAAGCAGTATGGAAATAGAGGAAGCGATTCGCCACATCAAAACAAAATTCGGAGAAGAAGCGATTATGAAGCTCGGCGACAAGCCGAGAGTGAATGTCGGCGTGATTTCAACAGGTTCCATCGGGCTTGATTGGGCGCTCGGCATCGGGGGC
>CAYHWH010000056.1:0-2195 GCA_964360325.1 uncultured Candidatus Saccharibacteria bacterium
ATAGTTTAGCGGTAAAACAACGGTCTCCAAAACCGACGTCCCAGGTTCGAGTCCTGGTGGGCCCGCAATGATTCGCAAAAATAGCGTTTAGCTATTTGAGTGAGTCATCAATGCGCGGTACAAGAGGAGGAGAAAGTCGGAGCGCACGAAGTCGCCCGTAGCAACGGGCGAGCGCGAGACGGGGTAGCGGAAATTTATGAGCGACGGCGAATAAATTATCCGTGACCGACTCCTCGTGGGCTCGCAACCGAGCGTGAGCGAGGGCGTACTGAGGTTAGTTGAGGAACACGAGTGACGAAATACTGAGCTTATCAAAGCGAATGTGCAAACCGAATGTGCAACCGAGCGTGAGCGCGACCGAATATGAACGAGGAAGTACTGAGTGCAGTAGCACGAATGTGAGGGCGTAAAATTACTTTTTGAGAAATGTTTCAACAACCCGTTTGATTTTTGCTTTTTCTTCCGGTTTGAACCACTGAACGTTTTTGTTCCGCTTGAACCAGGTTTTTTGGCGTTTGGCGTAGCGCCACAATTCCGTGCGGAGTTTATGCGACAGCTCTTCCTTTGAGAGCTCTTGGCGAAGATAGGCGGCAACCAAACGATACTCAAGCCCGAGTTCGTTGAGACGTTTCCATGAGAGCCCCTTTTTCCTTAACTGTTCAGTTTCCCGTATAAGTCCACGCTGCAGGGTTTTCGCGAGGCGCATCGCGAGACGCGCACGCAGTTTCTTATCTTCCGGAGACAGCCCAATCCAGAGTACCTCGTAGGGCGGTTTTTTCTTTATTTGTTTTGGAACATTGCCGAGCGCGGTTGCGATTTCTATCGCGCGCTCAAGGCGCCGCGGGTTGTGTTTATCTATGGTTCGCGCGCGCCGCGGGTCAAGCTTTTGAAGAATCACGAAGAGCTCTTGTGGTGTTTTCTTTACAAGTTTTTTTCGAAGTTTTGTGTTTGGAGGCACATCGGGAAACTCTCTACCGGAAAGCAACGTGTCGATATAGAGTCCTGTACCTCCGACCACCACCGGCGTTTTCCCATTTCTTACGATATATCGTAATATTTTTCCTGCATCTTTTTTGAACTGCGCGGCGCTATAGGCGCGTTTCGGGTTCGCAACATCAAGTAGGTGGTGCGGAATACTGCGCATCTCGCGCGGCGATATTTTTTCGGTGCCGATGTCGAGACCGCGGTATACCTGGCGCGAGTCGGCGGAGATTATTTCACCGCCAAACCGGCGTGCGAGTGAAACAGCCAGCGAGCTTTTTCCGGATGCCGTCGGCCCGACAATGGCGACAACGCGCGGTTTTTTGACAGGAGTTTTGCGGTTCATGTATACTGCCTCTTATTAGTACAGGAAGATATAAATTCACACAACCGCATATATATGGAAAGCAAAGATATTGAAAAAAAATTGGAAGGGGTAAAAATTCCTTCGGTTATGTTTAAGACTCGGGTGCGCGACGAAAGCATCGGCGGCTCAAACCCGTACCGTTGGCAGGATGTTTCCTCGGAAGAACTCTTCAAAGGGAAAAAGGTTGTTTTGTTCGGATTGCCGGGAGCGTTTACGCCGACCTGCAGCTCGACGCACTTGCCCGGATACGAGGTGCGGTACGATGACATCAAAGCTCTCAACGTGGACGAAGTGTACTGCCTCTCGGTAAATGACGCGTTTGTCATGAACCAGTGGGGCAAGAGCCAGAATGTTTCCAAAGTGAAGCTCATCCCCGACGGTTCCGGTCTTCTCACGAAAGCGCTCGGTTTGCTCGTCAAGAAAGACAATCTCGGTTTCGGAGAGCGAAGTTGGCGTTACAGTTTTTACGCGGAGGACGGCATCATTAAAAAAGCGTTCGTCGAGCCCGGTTTTTCCGACAATTGTCCCGATGACCCGTTTGAGGTTTCTGATGTTCAAACGATGCTCGCGTATCTGAAGGCTCGCTAATACATGCCATTACAAGAAGAAACGGCCGGCTTTTGCCGGCCGTTTCTTCTTGTGCCGGAGGTGGGAGTCGGTCAGGCATAAAATTCTGTTGAATTTTTGCCCGACCCGACCTCACGACGGTGCGCTCCGACTTTCGACTCCCTTGGGCCATTCAACAAAAAACCGCCAGGGGGCGGTCTTTGTTGCATGTGCCGGAGGTGGGAGTCGAACCCACATCCCTTGCGAGACACGATTTTGAGTCGCGCGCGTATACCAATTC
>CAYHWH010000056.1:2205-3837 GCA_964360325.1 uncultured Candidatus Saccharibacteria bacterium
TTCCGCCACTCCGGCTTGTGGGAGTACGGTACCACATACTGCGACGGCGTCGCAATTCCTACATGCTCAAAGTGTGGCGGCGTAATGCATGTTGCAAAGGGAGACATGCGCGCAATTCCCGTTTGTCTCTCCGCTTTCGTATGCTACAATTTTGCCATGGCGCAATTCTATAACGATGCTATTTTTTGGGTGGAGCTTGATAAAATAAAGCCCAATCCGTTTCAGCCGCGCAAAGAGTTTAACGAGGCGGGTTTGCGCGATCTCGCCGAATCAATACGCCAGTACGGCATACTCCAGCCGCTGGTGGTAACGCGCAAAGAAATTCAAAAAGAGGACGGCGGTCTCGCGAGCGAGTACGAGCTTATCGCGGGCGAACGGCGTCTGCGCGCCAGCAAGCTCGCGGGCCTCTCCCAGGTTCCGGTTCTCATCAGGAACGGGCAGGAGACCGACATGATGAAGCTCGAGCTCGCCATCATAGAAAACCTCCAGCGTGAAGACCTCAACCCGATTGACCGCGCGCGGGCATTTGAGCGTCTGGCAAGCGAATTCGGTTTCAAGCATTCTCAAATCGGCGAAAAAATAGGGAAGAGCCGCGAGTATGTTTCAAACAGTCTGCGGCTCCTTGCCCTGCCGGAGGAAATCCAGCAGGCGCTCTCGGCGGGAAATATTTCGGAAGGGCACACTCGCCCGATTCTCATGCTCTCCGACCGCCACGAGGAACAGCAGGTTCTTTTCAAAGAAATCATGCAGAAAAAACTGACGGTGCGGGAAGCGGAAGCGATTGCCCGCCGCATCGCCTACGACAAGGTGCGTAAGCGCGAGTACATGTTTGACCCCGAAATGATAGAACTCGAGCAGGCGCTCACCGAAACGCTCGGTACGCGGGTGCAGATAGAGCGCAAGGAAGTGGGCGGTAAGCTCGTCATAGACTTCTTCAACAATGAAGACCTACGGAGCATTCTCGCGATGCTGAAACAAAAAAATATCTCTGCGCCAGCCGCTTCTGTCGCCGCGGGAAATTCTCCGGACGCGCTTCCGGCGGAGAGCGATGACAGGTCCCGCGAAGAGAAAGAGCAAAACGCGGAAACGGACAACGACCTCTACTCCATCAAGAATTTCTCCGTCTAAGAGTGGTGCCGGTTTGAATTTTTTCTCGCAATGGCGTTTCTGATGTGCCGTCCGGCGAGCGATGTCTTGGCGAGGTCGAGCCACTTTGCCGTGGGGTGCGCGGAAGGTTTTGTCAGTACCTCGACGATGTCTCCGTTATGAAGTTTTGTTTCAAGAGGAGTCATTTTTCCGTTCACTTTTATTCCCGCAATATGATCGCCGATGTCGGAATGAATCGCGTACGCGAAATCAATCGGACTTGAATCGATGGGGAGATCCACCACGTCTCCTTTCGGAGTGAAAACAAACACTCTCTGGCTGAAAAAATCGCCCTTCAGATTATCAATAAATTCAACACTACCTCCTTCTTCGTCGTTGCTGTCGAACTCTTTTATCCACCCCGGAGCGTCAAGGCCTTTTTTCGCTTCAACCGGCATTTCGGACGCGCCCTGGCGGCTTTTGAGCGGTGAGACCCTCGGTAAAAATTGTCCCAGCCATTCAAGGTTTGAAATCTTGCCCTGCGGC
>CAYHWH010000057.1:0-3805 GCA_964360325.1 uncultured Candidatus Saccharibacteria bacterium
GTCTCGGTGCGCGTGAAGGCGAACTCATTTTTACCTCCGGCGGAACCGAGTCAAACAACCTCGCCATTTTTGGCGCGGCGCGCGCCCTGGAAAAAGAGGGAAGAAAGCTCTCCGATATGCATTTCATTGCGAGTGCCATTGAGCACCCGTCCGTGCTTGATTGCTTTACCGCGCTTTCCTCGCGCGGCGCGCGCGTTTCCTATGCTCCGGTGGACGGGGACGGACTTATTGACCCGAAGAAAATCGGCGCTCTCGTGAATAAAAAAACAGTCCTTGTTTCAATAGGGTACGGAAACGGCGAAATAGGAACGATTCAGCAGATTGTGACAATCGCAAAAGAGCTCCGCAGGGTCTCGCGCGCTCTTGCCGTGCAAAAACCACTCTTTCATACCGACGCAAGCCAGGCGCTTCTTTTTCTTCCCTGCGTTGCGGAAAAGCTCGGCGTTGATCTCATGACGCTCGACGGACAGAAAATCTACGGCCCGAAGGGTGTCGGCGCTCTCTATTATCGCCGCCTGCCTGCGCAGGCAGGCGGCGTTTCCCTCGGAAGGCTTTTTGAGGGCGGAGAGCAGGAGTTCTCGCTTCGCCCGGGTACGGAAAACATTCCGCTCATTGTCGGTTTCGCTAAAGCTCTTGAGCTTCTTTCCCGTCCGGGAAAACGCGAGCGCGAAGGAAAGCGGCTTGAGGCTCTGCGCGAGCACACCATGAAAAGGATTTCTGAAAAAATTCCCGATGCAAAACTCAACGGTCACCCGCGCGAGCGTCTTCCAAACAATATCAATATTTCCCTGCCGGGTGCGGAAGGAGAATTTTTAGTTCTTGCGCTTGACGCACGGGGCATCGCCGCCGGTACCGGAAGCGCCTGCCTCTCATTCAAAGGCGACGCTTCGTACGTTGTTGCCGCACTCGGCAGAAAAGAGAATGCGCCGGCGGGAACCCTGCGTTTGTCGCTCGGAAAAGAGACAACACAAAAAGATATCAATACAGCCATCGATGCCCTCGCTGATATTTTGCGAATTCAGCGGAAATATTGACACAAAGAAATATACATGCTAATATTTCTTCGGCAGGCCTTCAGGAAGAGCCTTTTTTCTTGCTTTCTTCGGTACGCCTTGTACTATGATAGATACGTATGGATCTTGAACATCTCAATAAAACGCAGATTATCCTCCTCACGCTCCTCGTCTCCTTCGTTACCTCAATTGCGACGGGAATCGTCACGGTGTCTCTGCTGGCCCAGGCGCCGCCGGCGGTAACCCAGACTATTAATCGTATTGTGGAGCGGACTATTGAGAAAGCCGTTCCGACACCCGCCGGTTCCGTTAAAGAGACGACGGTTGTGGTGAAAGAAGACGACCTTATCACCGATTCTATCGCGAAAAACGCGAAGAGCATTGTTCGCATCAAACGGCTCGTTACGCTTGATTCCGGCGACAGCGCCGAGAAAGTTATCGGCATCGGAATCCTTCTTACGAAAGAAGGGCTCTTCGCGACCGACGCGGGAATTCTCGAGAGCGGCGTTTCCTACAGCGCCGTGGCATCCGATGGCAGCGTTTTTTCCGTCAAAATTACTTCGCTCGGCGCATCGTATTCAACCGCGCTCGGAACGCTTATTGCCGCCGAGGCAACCAAGAACTATGTCTTCGTACCGGCAACTCTGGGAGACCCGAAAAGTTTGAAGCTCGGGCAGACCATGCTCGCCCTCTCCGGAGCGACGCGCCAGAATGTTTCAACGGGCATTGTGGACAGTTTGATTACCGCGGAGGCGGAGACCGCAACATCGACCGCAAACAAGCAGATTGCGTTCATCAGTACGAACATCCCCGGAGGTTCGCTTCTGCCCGGAAGTCCTCTCATAAATATATTCGGCGAGGTCGTGGGTATTTCCACGCTGGATTCGCGCCGCAAAGACGCCTCCGTTTTCACGCCAAGTGTTGTTATTTCGGCGCAGGTACAGGCAAGACAGAAAACGACGGACGCCGCGGGAGGAGCCACGTCTTCCGCATCGCAGTCCGCGGCGGTCGGAAACAGTTCGCAGTAAAATTTCATATATATTCTTATTGATATGCCCCCCTTTAACCACTTCACCACAAAAGCGAAAGAGGCGGTTCGCAAGGCCCACGAGCTTGCCGTCGAACGCGGACAGAATCACGTCAACCCGCTTCATTTGCTTGCCGCGCTCGTGCTCCAGGAGGAGAGCACAGTATTTTCCGTACTCGACAAGCTTGAAGTCGACACGATGCTTCTGACGGACTCCATCCTTGAGGCGGTAGAAACGCCGGATTCTTCTTCAGTGCTCTCTCCTTCGTACCAGCTCTACCTGACGCCGGAATTGGCGCAGATTCTCGAACGCTCCGGGAAAGTCGCCGCCGAGCTCGGTGATGAGTTCGTTTCCACGGAGCATCTCTTTGTCGCGTCAATTGACGTGCCGGGCGCCGCGCGGGACCTCCTTGCCCGTTTCCGTCTTACCCGCGACGGCATCATCTCCGTGCTTCATGAGCTGCGCAAGAGCAAAACCGCCGAGACGGGAGGGCAGAAAAAATTCCGCGCGCTTGCAAAATACACGCGCAGTCTCACGAAACTCGCGAGTGAGAATAAGCTCGACCCGGTCATCGGCCGCGACCAAGAAATCCAGAGAGTCATTCAGATTCTCTCCCGCCGGACGAAAAACAATCCGATTCTCATCGGAGAGGCCGGCGTCGGCAAGACGGCGATTTCCGAAGGACTTGCTCAGCGAATCGCCCAGGGCGACGTACCCGAATCGCTCAAAGGGAAGGAACTCGCTTCTCTTGACCTCGGTTCTCTCATTGCGGGAACGAAATACCGCGGCGAATTCGAAGAGCGTCTGAAGTCCATCATGAAGGAAATTGAACGCGCCGAAGGGAAAGTCATTCTTTTTATCGATGAGATTCACACTATCGTGGGGGCCGGCGCGGCGGAAGGCGCGATGGATGCTTCCAACATGTTGAAGCCGCCGCTTGCCCGCGGTGATTTGCGCGTTATCGGAGCGACCACGCTGAAGGAATACCAGAAATACATCGAGCGCGATCCGGCGTTCCAGCGGCGTTTTCAGCCGGTGTACGTGCAGGAACCTTCGATTGACGATGCTGTCGCGATTTTGCGCGGACTGAAAGAAAAGTACGAGCTTTTTCACGGCGTCCGCATCACCGATGATGCCATCATTTCCTCGGTAACGCTCTCCGCGCGCTACATCACCGAGCGATTTTTGCCGGACAAGGCGATTGACCTCATCGACGAGGCGTCCTCCGCGCTCCGCATTTCTCTTGAAAACAAACCGCCCGTGCTCGAGGAGACGCACAGGAAAATCATGCGGCTGGAAGTCGAAAAAGAGGCTTTGAAAAAGGAAGCCGAAATGCCCGAAGGGAAGAATGCCAAGAGCCGCATCAAAAAAATAGAAAAAGAAATCGCCGACCTGCGGGAGAAAACATCCGAGCTTGAGCTGCGCTGGAACAATGAAAAGCAGGTGCTCACGGAAATCAAGCATATTAAGAAAGAGCTTGAGGCTTTGCGGATTGAAGCAGAAGGAGCGGAAGCGTCCGCGGATCTCTCGCGGGCGGCGGAGATTCGCTACGGCGAACTGCCGGCCCTCGAGCGCGACTTGGAGGCAAAAATAAAACGTTTGAAAAAACTCCAAAGCACACGCCGCATTCTCAAAGAGGAAATTACCGAGCAGGATATTGCCGACGTGGTGTCGCGCTGGACCGGCATTCCCGTCTCCCGCATGCTTGAAGAGGAGGCGGAAAAACTTTCCCGCATGGAAGAGGAGTTGCACAAACGCGTTGTC
>CAYHWH010000058.1:0-3792 GCA_964360325.1 uncultured Candidatus Saccharibacteria bacterium
GCCAGCTGTCGCTCCTCCTGCGCCGTCCGCCGGGCCGCGAAGCGTACCCGGGAGACATTTTTTATCTTCATTCACGCCTGCTTGAGCGCGCCGCAAAACTCTCCAAGGAAAAAGGCGGCGGGTCTCTGACCGCGCTTCCCATCATCGAGACGCAGGAGAACGATATTTCCGCGTACATTCCGACAAACGTTATTTCAATCACTGACGGGCAGATATTCCTTGAAACAGATCTCTTCAATAAAGGCATCCGCCCGGCCATCAATGTCGGCAATTCCGTCTCGCGCGTCGGTTCCGCCGCACAGACGAAGGCGATGAAGAAAGTATCCGGCCGCATCAAGCTTGAGCTTGCGCAGTTCCGCGAGCTCGAAGCTTTCATGCAGTTTTCCCAAGACCTCGACGAGAGCACGAAACAGCGCATCGAATCAGGCCGCCGCATGGTTGAAGTGCTGAAGCAGAACAAAAATATGCCGCTCCCGATGGAACGGCAAGCCGTCATTATGTACGCAGCTATGCGCGAATTTTTGAAAACGGTTCCGGTCGATAAAATCGCTGAACTTGAAACGAAACTCTTCCTCTTCATCGAGACGAATAAGCCGGAACTGTTCACAACGATTTCCACAGAGCGCGACTTGAGTGAAAAGACGGAGCGTCTCCTGAACGAAACATTTGCAACATTCAAGAATACCCACTCGAATCTTTTCACGTCCTAATATGCCAGGCCTCAAACAAATAAAAAACAAGATTCGTTCCGTCGACAAGACCGGTAAGGTCACCAAGGCGATGGAAGCCGTCTCGGCGGTAAAAATGAGAAAGACCCAGGAGCGCGCGCTTTTGGGCAGGACGTACGCGCGCGCCGCGGTGGAAATTTTGGCGCGCATGTCAAACTCGCGCACGCTCCAAAACCATCCGCTTATGCAACAACGCGACCCTGTCCGCGCTCTGTACATCGTCATTACGAGCGACAAAGGGCTTGCCGGCGCGCTCAATTCCGGGGTACTGCGCGCCGCGTACGCCGACATGGAGAGCGGCAAGGGCGGAAAAGAAAACATAGGTATCATTGCTATCGGCAGGAAAGCGAACGATTTCTTTTCGCGTCGCGGGTTTATGGTGGAAGCATTTCACTCAAACGACGGAGATTCCGTTTCTCCGGAGCTCATTCGCGAAGTGGTAAACGAGGCTGCGGAAAAATTTCGAAAAAAAGAATGCGACATCGTAAAAATAGCGTATCAGAACTTCATTTCAACGTTTGAACAGCGTTCGACGCTTCGCACCGTTTTTCCGCTTTCGCTCAACGAGCTCGCCGAAGTGGTCAACGGCATCGTTCCGAAACACGGAATGTTTTCCAGAACAATGAATCCACTCATAGAAAATTCAAGTCCCTACACGATAGAACCGTCGGAAGAAGAGGTAGTGAACGCAATTTTGCCTCGCCTCGCTTCCATTTTCGTCTACCATGCTCTCCTTGAGTCCCATGCTTCGGAGCACTCCGCGCGGATGGTGGCGATGAAATCCGCATCGGATAAAGCGAGAGATCTTTCCAAAGAGCTTACGCTCGATTTCAATAAGGCGCGGCAGGCGGCGATCACGCGCGAGGTCAGTGAAATTATCGGCGGTATTGAAGCGATGGCGGTATAAATAACACACTATATGAACACAGGAACCATACAGCAAATTATCGGGCCGATTGTGGACGTGCACTTCAAAGAAAAACTTCCGGATATCCGCACCGCGCTCACGATTGCGCACGGAAAAAAAGAAATTGTTCTTGAAGTTGCCCAGCACATCGGGCTCAACCGCGTGCGCGCTATTGCGATGAGCGATACCGCCGGACTTTCCCGCGGACTTCCTGTTACGGATACGGGCGGGCCCATATCGGTGCCAGTGGGTGAAATAACTCTCGGCAGACTTATCAACGTCGTGGGGGAACCCATAGACGGCAAAGGCGCTTTCCCGAAAAACACCAAACGCTCTTCCATCCATCGCGAGGCGCCGCCGTTTGCGCAGCAGAGCACCAAAGCGGAAGTGTTTGAAACGGGCATCAAATCAATTGACCTCATGGCGCCTTTTATTAAGGGCGGCAAGATCGGACTTTTCGGCGGAGCGGGTGTCGGCAAAACGGTGATGATGCAGGAGCTTATCCGGAACGTCGCGACCGAGCACGGCGGGTTCTCCGTTTTTGCCGGCGTCGGCGAGCGCGTGCGCGAAGGCAACGACCTCTACCACGAAATGACCGAGTCCGGCGTTATCGGCAAAACGGCCCTCGTCTTCGGACAAATGAACGAAGTGCCGGGCGCCCGCGCCCGCGTCGGTCTGACCGGACTGACCATCGCGGAGCACTTCCGCGATGAAATGGGCAAAGACGTTCTCTTTTTCATGGACAACATGTTCCGTTTCGTTCAGGCGGGTTCCGAAGTATCCTCGCTTCTCGGGCGCGTTCCGTCGGCCGTCGGATACCAGCCGACTCTGGCGGAGGAAATGGGGCAGCTCCAGGAGCGCATTACTTCGACGACGAAAGGTTCCATCACTTCCGTGCAGGCGATTTACGTTCCGGCGGACGACCTTACCGACCCCGCGCCGGCAACGACGTTCGCGCACCTTGATTCAACCATTGTGCTTTCCCGCCAACTCGCCTCACTCGGCATCTATCCGGCAATTGAACCTCTGGAATCAAATTCAAGCGCGCTTGACCCTGACATCGTGGGGGAAGAACACTACCGCGTCGCCACGGAGACGAAGCAGGTTCTCCAGCGGTACAAGGACCTGCAGGACATCATCGCAATTCTCGGCATCGAGGAACTTTCCGAGGCGGATAAGACGCTCGTCTACCGCGCGCGCAAGATTCAGCGATTTCTCTCCCAGCCGACTCACGTTGCGGAAGTGTTCTCCGGCGTTCCGGGCGTGTATGTGCCGGTCGCGGAAACCGTCCGCGGGTTCAAGGAAATCCTCGAAGGCAAACACGATGAAAAATCAGAACAGGACTTCTACATGAAAGGCACTATTGACTCGGTCGGCAAAAAGTAAGGCATACTTCGTACGAACTAATCCCCAATCCGATGTTTCCGCTCACTATCGCAAAAGTGGATGAAATTCTTTTTCAGGACGACGTGTTTTCCGTCAATTGTCCCGGCACCGACGGCGAGCTGACCGTTCTCTCCCACCACGTTCCCCTGATAACGTCTTTACGGAAAGGCGTCATCCGCGTGCGGCGCGCGAAAGACGGGAAAGAACAGAATTTTCCGGTTGAGCAGGGACTTTTGGAAGTCGGAAAAGAGGGAACGGTAATTTTGCTTTAGAAGAAATTCTGACCCGCATGCGGGTAAAAAAAATACCCCCGCGCGTCGTAGCGTGGGGGGAGGCGAACAAGTCGAACAAAGAAAAAAAAGAAAAAGGGGGTGCAAAGGCTCCGGGGGAGTGGAGATATCTCCCTCAATGCTTTCGCTCGGATTACTCCGCGAGTCTTCAATCGTTCCGGAGATGGGCACGTCCCACAATACCCACTCCTTCACGAGATACTCAGACCCCCCTACTCTCTCCACGCGTGCTGCCAGTTACAGCCAACGTGGGAGAATCTCAGAACTTATTCCGAGAGCATTCTAAACTGTTTTGGTTTTTTGTCAAATGTTTTTTTCCTGTTACAATAGCACCTGTTTTCATTTCAATAAGGGCCGTTAGCTCAGCTGGTAGAGCGTTCCCATGGCATGGGAAAGGTCAGCGGTTCAACTCCGCTACGGTCCACCAAAATTGATTTGCATCAGAATTGTGGTCATTATACCAAAAAGTTCGGACTTACTT